>NZ_JAVRCA010000084.1:17806-35096 GCF_034530995.1 Nostoc sp. DedQUE04
CGGGTGTTGGATCTGTTGAGGTTACAGGTGTTGTCTTAGCTGGGGTGTCGGGTGTTGTCTTAGCTGAAGTGTCGGGTGTTGTCTTAGCTGAAGTGTCGGGTGTTGTCTTAGCTGGGGCGTCGGATGTTGTCTCAGTTGGGGTGTTGCGTGTAGGAGGTAGATTCATTTCAAATACTCCCTCGCCTTTTATAGGTGACTGTGCTTTTAAAGCCGCAGCAGTTTCGGCTTGAACACTGGTGATTGCAGGATCGCGTGTAGGCACAGGACTCTGCCTGTTCAAATCAAGTTCTCGAACCATCTGGCTCGTTTCATAAAAATTTCTGAGATCAAAATCATATAACCTCTGAAATTCGCCTTTAATTATAATCACCATTTGTCCTGCTTCCAACACCTGAGTTTGAGAAGCTTTCTTGTTAGAAACTTCAATGCCGCTATTTGTTAGCGCACCTACAATTGTGGTGTCTGTTTGTTGGTCGTAGCGTACAAATAATGCTGAACCACGAATTGCTGCTGCTGCATTTGGTGTTTGTATACGTGTTTGCCCCTTTCCTGGTGGGATGAGCAACAACACAGTCCCATTTGTCAGTTTAAAGTCACGAGTCTTCGGCAAAAATTGAAATAACGCCTGTTCTCCAACTCGTGCCAAAGAGCCATCATTAAAACGCAAATCTGCGAGAGAAGCTCGACCAGTTGACAGCCCGTCTCCAGGGGTCATTGCATCTAATTTGCGTGCAGGACGTTTCTTGAATTTATCTTTGGGTATCAGTTGTACGATGTTGCGGAGGTTCTGAATCTCTGCTCGCGTTAGAGGAGTTGTAGCGTTTACCCGATTTGGTAGAGGCAGTACTATAAGTCCCCATAAACCAATCACCAATAATGGAAACGATTTATAAAACATAGTTTGACAAATTTTGACCTTCAACTAATATCATAAAAATTAAATTTTAAGCTAATGCTAATTGTTGTAAGAGTTTTTTAGGTAAATTAATTTAAATTTTAATTTCGATTTAATGCATAAAATAGATAATCAGTGAAATAAATGACTCAAATTTGATTTTTGAAAACACTCAGTACACATTTATTGCTTTTTTTCCTGTCTACTGTTCCTTCTCTAAGTAAGCAAGTTCATGAATAAAATTGGATTACTGATTACTATATGTACTTAGTATGTATTTAGTTGATTTAACTTTTACTGCTGAAGATGAAATTGTATCCAATAAAGTCTGTAGCATATTTAAAAGTTAGTATTTGATATAAATAATTAAATCAGAAGTACCTTACATATAATCCTTTATAATCAGTTCAGTTAGAGGATCGTTAATTATGAGGGACAATAACTTTCTAAAAATTTATTGTTAAATTACCCACTAGCTGTATTTCACTAAAATTTAAACAGCAATTTATCGGAACATCTCAGTTTGACAAAAAAATCTGGGGAAAAATCCGAAAAGCAGTAATTTTAGTTTGTAGTTTCAGTATATACCTACAAAGCTAAATATAGATACAATCAACTGTATCTTTGTAGTCGGAACTTCTAATACAGCTTGTGGGTCTACATTTGCCAAATGCAATCAATGCGATCTAACCAGATGCGACTCAATAACTGGAAAAATTTGTTTTTTTGTATTTTGTTAACGTCCAGTGGTGGAAGCTGGTGTTGCATTAGAGTAGATGCGTCAGAATCTGCAATTACAGATGTTTTGCATTCTAATCATTTAGCAACTATACAGGTAACTCATGAGCAGTTATGTCATAAGTTGGAGCAAAAAGCAATTAACTCTTTGTGCAAGCTGTCGAGTGAGTCACATACTTTAGACTCTCAGATGCCGTTAAATCTAGCACAGCAAACACCAGAAACGACTCAAATCCCAGATCAAACCGAAGAACCTATAGATACTCAAAAGCAAAATGAACCGCCACAGCTAGAATCTCCGCCAAATAATTTGCCCATATCTCCTTCAGACTCAAAGGAGCAACTATTAAATTTACCTGAGGGAGAGTATTCTCAAAGGCGAGATAGGTTGATAGAACTGCTACGATCGCCAAAACAACCGTTTGAATCTAATAGCGATCGCGAATTGGGGTTACGGGTGCGGTTACGACCCCTAGAACAACAACCCTTAGAACAACAGCTACCACCACCAACAGAACAACCTGTACCTCAGTTTAAACCTATCGGTTATCTACAAGGACGTGTCGGCTACTTCCAAACGAATAACATATTTTCATCAAATGATAGTCCCATAGAAGATGGTTTAATTATTTCTGGACTGACATTAGCCTCTACATATTTTCCTTTAGGATCTAAGACTTTTTTAAATGGCTCAATCGATGGCAATCTGATTCGTTATATAAATCAGTCACAATATCATTACAATCAGGTGAGATTCAATCTCAGTCTTTACCAGCAGCTATCCCAACGAATGTTTGGAGAAATCCGTTGGAGCAATCAACAGTTATTTTATGCCAATAGCAGCGATCGCCCCGATAGCTTCAAAGCAGGCGATCGCTTTTTAAATGAAAATTCCCTACAGCTATCTTTGGGACGCCGAGATCCCCTAACTTCAAGATTAACCCTAGATAGCTTCTACGAGTTGAGTGTAAATTTTGCCGATCCCCAAAGTCGTAATCGGATAATCAATTCCTTTTGGGTATCTCTGAACTACTACTTGCAAAAGCCTCTCCAGGTTGGTGTTGACTACCAAATGAGTTTATCAGACTTTACACAGCGCGATCGAGAAGACGAATTTTATCGACTATTCGGACACTTAAATTACCAAATATCCGATACCATTTATATGAATGTCCAGGCTGGAGTAAGTTTAGGTAGTTCAACCGCCGAAAACATTGATTTTGATGGTTGGTTCTTCAGTATTAATTATGGTTTGCAATTAGGTCGGTTTTGAAATTTGTCATTTGTCCTTTGTCATTTGTCATTTGTCATTTGTCCTTTGTCCTTTATTAAAAACTAATGACCAATGACCAATGACCAATGTGATTTATCCTTTATTAAAAACTAATGACTAATGACAAATGACCAATGACCAATGACTAATGACTATAAATAAGAAATCCAATCACTCCAGCTACCAGCATAAAGTTTACCCTTGCTAATACCAGCTAATTCTAAAGAAAGTAAATTCACACAAGCAGTAACGCCAGAACCGCAATATACCAATATTTCTTCGGCTGTTTTTAGCTTTTCCCAGCGACGGTGTTGTTCTTCTGGGGGGAGTAGGTAGCCGGAAGAGTCTGTAACTTCTTGCCAGGGATAGTTGACTGCACCGGGAATATGTCCAGCAATGCGATCGATTGGCTCTCGTTCGCCTTGGTAGCGATCGCTCTCTCTTGAATCTACCAATACTACCTCGTGGCTATCTTTCCGGCTTTTCACCTTTGTAATATCTACCACCTTTTCTGTTTGTACTTGAGGGACAAACGTACCCATTCGGGGGGAAGGAATAACATCTGTAACAGAATATCCAGCTTTTTGCCATCCAGCCAAGCCGCCATCCAGTACTGCTACTTGCTCATGTCCTAGATAGCGCAACAGCCACCAGAGACGAGATGCAAAGGCAAAGCGCGAATCATCATAAGCTACAACTAAACTTTTTTGGTAATTTACCCCAATCGCTGCCAATTTGTTAGCTATATCATTAGGGTTAGGTAAAGGATGTCTTCCACCATGCTTACCCACTGAACTGGAAAGATCCTGATTCAAATCTAAGTAATATGAACCCTCTATGTGACTTGTTTGATACTGTTGTTGTCCTAGTTGTGGATCGGCTAAAGAAAAGCGACAATCCACAATAACGACTTGTGGATCTTCTAGATGTTCAAACAGCCAAGCTGGCGAAACAACAAATTGGGAATTGGGCATTGGGAATTGGGCATTATCTTAAAGGACTTACGCAACTGGCACAAATACGATTTATTACTACTGTTTGTGCTTGGTTGGTGGTGGCAATGTCATCAGTTGCGATCGCGCTAATCAGGTTTTTGTACTGTAGGATAACGTTACCAATGATGACTTTATCATCTTTTGTACCGAAGTCTAGCGATCGCTTATAGGTTGGGTTAAGGAACGAATACTAAGTTGCCAAACAGCTTGCTCTTTCTTTAGTTAACGAAATGCAGATATTTTTCCTTTGTATCGCGGATGGCAAAGACGAGTAGAATTGCTCTTAATTAGCCGCCATCGCCGCAAAAAATCATCATCTGAATGTTGGGTTTTGCTTTGTTCGACCCAAACTACAGAATCGATTCAATTCTACTAAGGTGCATCTATTTCACTTCTGTGCTTAATATTATCAAAGCTGTATCCTAATTCCTCAATAAACTTTTCTAATTCATCTATATAAGAAAAGTAATAGTTATCTTTTTGCCTAATGTCCTCTCCTGTTTCATATTCTCCGCTTTCATGAACATCTCGCCGTAGTTCTTTGATAAGTACATGATATGGTGTTTTCTGTCTTTTTTCGGCTTCTCTGATTTTGATTAAATAGAGGGATTCTTCTAAGTAATCTTCTCTCTTCGGTGTAAATGTCAACTTCGGGAGTTTATTAATTAAAATCCAGCCTAAGTATTCATCATTATCAGTTTCTTTTTTATACCCCCATTGTTCTCCATGATTTAATTTTTTATCCAGTTCTATTTTATTCATATACCCTTTATTGAATTAATCTTTCATCAAATATTGTTTTCTTCTCGTACTCTAGTTTTATGGATTCGATAGTTGATTCATTTGGTTTCTTAATTATCCCAAATTTCCCCATTATTCGGTCAAGGCTCAAAGGTCAAAAAACTCTGGACTCTTGACTTTTTACTCTGGACAACCTATATCAAAAAAATATGACACTTACGTAAGTCCTAATTTAGTTTTTTGTCAAATGTCAGACTTCGAGAATTTTACACCTAAGTTAACAGCAGATGGTTCTTTCACCTTTGTCTCTCAAGAGTTTGGTGAATCCTTTCACAGCCATTATGGAGCTACGCAGGAAAGTTTTTGCAAGTTTGTAGAACCTACTCAACTGGCTACAGCAGCGCAAAAACCTGTCTTGCGACTATTGGATGTTTGTTATGGTCTGGGATATAACACAGCTGCTGCTTTGCAAACAATTTGGGACGTGAATCCTAGTTGTTGTGTTGAAATAATCGGTTTAGAACTGAATCCAGCAGTGCCACAAGCGGCGATCGCCCATCAGTTGTTCGACAATTGGAACTGTAACTATATTGAAATTTTGAAAAAGCTAGCTTTTAAGCATCAAGTACAAACACCTTGCTTGAAAGCGAAGTTACTGATTGGTGATGCTAGAACTACAATTGCGCTAGTACGTCAGTCGGGTTTCTGGGCAGATGCAATTTTCCTCGATCCCTTTTCACCACCACAGTGTCCTCAATTATGGACTGTTGAATTTATTCAACAACTCTCATTGTGTTTACATCCAGATGGTTTATTAGCCACTTATTCTTGTGCTGCTGCTGTACGTACAGCACTTTTGTCTGCTGGCTTGGTTATATCTTCTACCCCACCTGTAGGAAGGCGATCGCCTGGTACCGTGGCAACACATTCTCAAAATGCTGAGTCTAAAGACGACTCCCTATTCACTACCCTTTCAGAAGTTGAAAAAGAACACTTGCTAACTCGTGCTGCTATTCCCTATCGCGATCCTCAATTGAGCGATCCAACTGAAGTCATAGTCAGGCGGCGACAACAGGAGCAAGAAACCTCTTGCCTAGAACCTTCCTCTCATTGGCGAAAAAGGTGGTTATTGGGAACACAAGGTAGGGATTTTATGGGAACTAGTTTGTAGTTTGATTACAATATCATACAATATACTACGTCTATGGACTGCAAGCCTAATTCAACGAGTTTTTACGAGTCAAATAGCTTAACTATATGTTAGTATTCAATATCACATCATATTTTACGGTACTAGATTATTCCTATAACTGAGTAAAAAAATTATATCTAAATGATTACTATAAAGACTTGAAACTCCAAATCCGATATTTTGATATAAATTGTTCAATTACAACGGTTTCTGACGCCACGAGGCTAAAAAATCTCCGTAAAAAACCTGATTTAACATTTGTGATAATTTATAATACTGGAATTAAAAGCAAAAAATTTGACAACAAGATACATCTTGTTCGTAACATAAAAGATACATGCTGCGAAAAATTCCATCCGCAGCTTGACATCATCCATAATCCATATCGAAATTCTGACTCAGATACAGTCAAATCTTAAATTTGTTTTTAAAATCTAACGCTGTTAACTAACTTGTGCAAAAACTTGGAGTGCCTTTGTGATTCAATGGAAATCCAACCATACAGGCTTTACAGAAAAAATTGTTAATGGGTCAAACCCCATTAGCACAGTGAAGAGTATCGGTTCAAATCATGCTGTAGAATCGCAAAATGCGGAGGGTTATTCTTTAGGCTTATCTCAAGGAGACCTTATGCTTGAAGATAGGCAAGCAATGTTTTCTTGGATAAAATCTGATGTTAATTGTGATGAAGATTCATTGGTCTCTAGAACATTACAAGCCAAAGGTTCTAAAGTGAATGGGTTTGATTTAGATCCGCCGAAGGTTTTAGTTGTTGACGATCATGCCGCCAGCCGGATGACTGCTGTTGCCCTCTTGGGAATGGAAGGATATGAAGTGATTGAGGCGGACACTGGGTCTATTGTTGTGGGATTGGTAACTCAAAAACAACCAGATTTGATTTTGCTGGATGTGATGATGCCAGGAATGGATGGATTTGAAGTGTGCCAATTGCTTAAACAAGATGAGCAGACTAGGCTAATCCCAGTAATTTTTATTACAGCGTTAAATGACAGGCGATCGCGCATTCGGGGAATTGAAGTTGGGGCAGATGATTTTCTCACCAAACCCTTCGATCGGGTGGAACTAGCGGCGCGTGTAAAGTCCTTGGTGCGGCAGAAGCGTCTGAACGAAGATTTAGACCATGCCGAACAAGTACTGTTTTCCATTGCCATGTCTATCGAAAGTCGCGATCCCAATACAGGCAACCATTGCGAACGTCTAGTAAAACTGGGACAAGTTTTTGGTGAATACCTCAACCTCACACGCTATCAAATTCGAGATTTGATGTGGGGTGGTTATCTCCACGATATCGGAAAGGTGGGTATTCCCGATGCTGTGCTGCTAAAAAAAGGCAAACTCACCCCCGAAGATTGGCAAATTATGCAGCAGCACGTTTTGATTGGAGAAAAAATCTGCCAACCACTACGCAGTATGCGCGGTGTAATTCCGATTATTCGTCATCACCACGAACGTTGGGATGGCTCAGGCTACCCCGATCGACTCAAGGAGGATGATATTCCTTATCTAGCGCAAGTATTTCAGTTAATTGATATTTATGATGCCCTGACTAGTGAACGACCTTACAAAAGAGCTTTTACTTCAACAGAAGCCCTTTTAGTGATGCAAGAAGAAGCTGATTCTGGTTGGCGTAACCCCAAACTAATGCAGCAGTTTGCAGAGTTTATTTGCTCTTTTCAGGAAAATGGGAAGACTGAGGAATAGGGAGTAATGATTTGTAGCTGCTGTAATGAACGCTAATTTGCATTATTATAATCTCTGCTTTTTATGAGTAAAAGTTATACCGACTCCTGAATTCTGAATTTTTTGATATTTTCAGTCTTCTATGATTAGCTGGTATGATTTGAGCCGAGATTTTAAAGTACTAACAGCACTAATCACAATTTCACTGATAGCTGATAGCTAATTATGGTAGTTGTAGCAATTCTAGCGGCGGGACGCGGCACACGGATGAAATCACGCTTACCCAAGGTTTTACATTCTTTGGGTGGGCGATCGCTAGTAGAGAGAGTTCTCGAAAGTGTAGAACCACTTTCGCCCTCACGGCGAATCGTGATTGTGGGATATCAATCTGAGGAAGTCCAAGCCGCCATGCATTCAATTCCCAGTTTGGAGTTTGTCGAACAGACTGTGCAATTGGGGACAGGTCATGCTATCCAGCAATTACTTCCTCACTTGGAAAATTACACAGGAGATTTACTGGTACTTAACGGCGATTTACCGTTAATACGCAGCGAAACTCTTAAGCAGATGTTACAAACTCATGTCCAAAATCAAAACTCTGCCACTATTCTCACCTCGCACCTACCCGACCCCACAGGCTACGGGCGCGTTTTTTGTAACGATGAAAATATTGTGCAGCAAATGGTCGAACACAAGGATTGTACGGCTGCTCAACGAGAAAATCAGCGAATTAACGCTGGAGTTTACTGCTTTCGCTGGCCAGATTTGGCAAAGGTGCTTCCCCATCTCCAGGCAAACAATGCCCAAAAAGAATACTATCTTACCGATGCTGTAACTCAGGTAGGACAAGTAATGGCAGTGGATGTGGAAGATTATCAAGAAATTCTTGGTATCAACGATCGCTTGCAACTGGCAGCAGCATCCGAAATTTTGCAAAAACGAGTCAAGGAAAAATGGATGCTGGCGGGTGTCACTCTCATCGACCCTACAAGCATCACCATTGATGAAACAGTGGAATTGCAGCCGGATGTAATTATTGAACCCCAAACTCACCTGCGGGGAAATACTACGATCCAAACAGGAAGTCGGATTGGGCCGGGGAGTTTAATTGAAAATAGTCAGTTAAGTGAAAATGTCACAGTGCAATATTCAGTAGTCATAAATAGCACCGTGCAAGCCGGAAGCCGAATTGGCCCTTATACTCATTTGCGCGGTCAGGTACAGGTGGGTGCTGGTTGCCGTGTAGGGAATTTTGTGGAATTAAAAAATACGCAATTAGGCGATCGCACCAATGCAGCCCATTTGTCATATATAGGTGATACTGTTGTCGGTAATCAGGTGAATATTGGTGCTGGTACAATTACTGCCAACTATGACGGCGTAAAGAAACATCGCACCAAAATAGGCGATCGCACAAAAACTGGCGCCAATAGCGTTTTAGTGGCTCCACTCACTTTGGGAGATGATGTCTACATTGCAGCTGGTTCTACTGTGACAGAAGATGTGCCTGATGATTCTCTGGTAATTGCCCGTAGTCGTCAGGTGGTGAAACCAGCTTGGCGAAGGAAAAATGTTGAAAATGAAACCACAGATCGACATAAATAATTCATCGGTGTTAATCGCGCTCGATCTGTGGTTTTAGACTATAAACTACGATTTTTGCTAGATGTCTAATCTAGCTAGATTAGTAATATAGCCAAAATCTCAACATATAACATACATGGAAGAACTGCTAGAACTTAGGCAATTTCTAGAACAAGGCAAAATCCATGAGGCGCTGCTGTTGGTGGATGAGTTAGAAGAAATGAGCCTCAATGACAAAATCAATAAAATTGATAGTTATGGTGTGATTCTGCTCATCCATTTAATTAAACAAAAGACCGAAAAACGTTCTACTCGCTCTTGGGATGTTTCAATAGAAAATACAGTGCGGGAAATCAACAAAATAAACAAGCGCCGCAAATCCGGTGGCTTTTACTTGAATCAAGCAGAATTAATCGATATTCTGGAACAAGGATATCAAGTGGCACTGAAAAGAGCGGCGCTAGAAACTTTTGAGGGGCGTTATGAAGCCGAACAATTAGCTGCAATGGTTGACCAGCAAGAAATTTTAGCCGAAGCCCTGAAACTGATTCAACAATAGCCGATCAGTTCGTTGCCAGTCCATTCCAAAGTGTCACCAACTTTTTCGCCGTCATGGTAGGCGGCGAGTAAAATTTCGCTAGTTTTCCCCCAAGCGATCGCTCCACTAGCATCTAAGGCGATCGCTCCCAAATCGCGTTTGTTCTCGTGGGCTTCCCCAAAGGAACGCTGCATCGCTTCCTTCAGTGACATCCCATCAGTAACACGCACTACAATTCGTGCGGCTAAACACTCATCGATGATATCTTCACCAATGCCAGTACAGCTAACACCAGCATTACTAGTAGCATAATTACCTGCTGGCATCGCCGAATCACTTACCCTACCAATCCGCTCAAATCCTTTACCACCAGTAGAAGTGCCAGCAGCTAACTTACCAGATGCATCTAAAGCTACTACACCGATGGTACCGCGTCCGGCATTGCTGGTTTCTAGCAGTTCGGGTTCTGCTACTACGCCAGCCATTGCGCTTTTAAAATTATCCTGGCGCTCTTGTATCCACTCTTGTAACCGCAAATCAGTTAAAGCATTATAGCTGGGAATTTGCATTTCTCGCGCCAACTCAGCCGAACCGAAATCTGATAGCACTCGGTCTGGGGAGCTTTGTAAAAATTGCGCTAAATCAATCGGATTTTTCACTCGCGAGATATTAATCACACCACTAAATCGCCCTGATGCACCATCCATCAGGGAAGCACTCATACGGATTTGTCCATCAGATTGCAATACTGAACCAGTACCAGCATTAAAACGGGGGTTGTCTTCGAGCATTAGGCAACCCCGCACCACTGCCTCAGAGGCAGTTGCTCCTGACAATAGCAGAGAATAAACTTCTTCTATTACTGTATGGAGCGATCGGCGCACCGCCTCTAATCCGCCTTTACCGTGGAGAGAACTACCAGCCCCACCATGAATAATTAATTTAGGTTGCACCTGTAACTCCATTAATCTCTTGCGCTATTTGCGTCTGTATCGCGGTTGGTTTCATTTTGAGCTTCAGAACGGCGACGACGACAACGTTCTGAGCAGTATTTCACATCGTCCCAGCAATCTTGCCACTTTTTACGCCATGTGAAAGGACGTTGACATACCGGACAGATTTTTGTAGGTAGGTCAGATTTAGAACGAACACGTCCCATATAAATACTGTGTAAATGAGAATTTCATTTCTGAGGGAGATGGAAGATAATTATAACCAGTTTGCTATGAAGGCAGGATAAATTCGACGAACAAATATATTGTCAATCTATCCTTAGAGTTATTTACAATATCTATTCTAAAAAGAGAGAGGCTTTAAATCTTACTATCCTTCTCTTTTAAGGACTTGCAAAAAATAAATTATCCCCAACTATTTTTAGATTTGTAGAGGTGCAACGACTTACATTGGTGTCAACTTAAGGTTAAAGCTTTTAGCGGTTTATCTCATTGCCTGTCGGAGCAGGGGAATGTTTAATGGGAGGCAGTATTTCTAGCCTCTGACTGGAAACGAGATATTAAAGGAGTTTTAGCTTAAGTTTACTGATACCAATAAAGGACATGAAAGACCCCTGACGACGTTAGGGCAAGGAAAGCTGTTTCATGTCCTAAAAGGTGCTGATTTACAAGCGTTTCAAGCAAAAAATCAGGTGAATAAAAAATCTGATTGCACAAGAAAATAGTGATGCCCTCTCCTGTCGGAGACGCTTTGCGTAGCTTGCTTCCCCGTAGAGGTACGGCAAGGCTTCTCTACGAGAGGCTACGCCAACGCTAACGCACTGAAATTAACTCTTTGAGATAGTAATTTTTCGATTACTAACTTCCCTGCATTTACTGTCTATGTTGTTGACAATATCCTTAATAGATCGAATGAAATAGACTTGGAGGTTAGGGGAATTAAAAGTGCTTAAACTCATATCGAAACACATTTAAAACAACCTCTAAATACTAAACGTTGTAAATAACTTGATAGTACATAGCAAAGTACTTTTCAAACAATTTTTAAATACTATATAGGGTCAGTAACTTGATAGTAGAATGTTTTTTCCTTAATAAAAGAAAATTTACGTAAAACTACTGTTCATCGAATTCTAATAGTGCTATTCTTTGTATGCCACTAAAAAACAAGTTGTAGTGGCACGACAACAAACCAGTTGACCTTACTAATTCTTAGGAAAGTAAAATCATGATTATCAACGATCTTTCTCATGTAGAAACCGTTCTTGAAAATGAGAATGTTCAAGGTGGAATAGCTTTTGCAGATGCTAATTCAAAAGCATTCGCTTTTGGTAAAAACATCGCTATCACCAGCATTGCTACTAGCACCGTTGCTGTCTCCAAGAAATACAGCCTATCTGCTAGTGTCGGTTCATCTAGTTCTTCTGCCGGCTAAATATGCCTTAGTCCTACAGTGTACTACAGTGCATTTTAGATAGAAAAATTGCTGAAAGTTATCAAAAACTTTCAGCAATACATTCGTTTTTCAAAGAGAGCTTTTTTATGGAACGATTAAGAATTTCCGATCTCAGTTTTTGTGAAGATGAAGCTTCCGATCTTAGTCAAGTACAAGGGGGAGTTGCATCTGCTTACGCACGTAGCTATTCTACTGCTAAGAAAAGCAGTTATAAAGTAGACAAATTCGGTATTTCCGCTGAGATTTCAGGTGCTCTTGCTGGCGCTCTTGCTGGCGCTATTACTGATGGTGATAAAGCTATTGCATCTGCCAATACATCTGCAACAGCTTCCTAAAGCTTGCATAACCACATTGTAGGTAACTTTTATGGGCAATGTCCATAAAAGCTTCTTATAAATATTTCTATACCTCTATCTTATACCACATAGTAGTATAAGACAGTAGGTAAAAGTGACACTTCAACGTCGCTCACTGACCATGCTTGTTTTTGAGTTCAAAGCTTATGAAAAGTCAGCCCAGATAACAGCAGTAGATAATGCAATTCTGACTGTAAAAATTCATTAAAAATAGCTGTATTTGGCTATAGATGAATGTTAAAAATACAGCTAAAAAGATTTGCATAAATTATTAAATTGATTGTGCTGTATTTGCAGCTAACTTTCCTTTTACTAATGAACTTAACTCAATGGTAAGGCTTACCAGTGGAGAACAAGCATGGTCTTCTATCTCTTAATTTTATAACAACTGTAAAGAGGGTACTCTGGGTTTCAAACCATTCATTTTTATAGCTATTTATTTGTATTTATTTAATACTTATCTGTCAGGGTGCAAAATCACAAAATCATTTGCATACCTAATGACTTAAGGTTTCCATAAATCAATTTTGTACCGATCTGAGTGGAATACGTAAGTAGGCGAGAAACCCGAAGAAATAAAGTAAGAATTCAGTCCTTCTGAATTTAGGAGCCAGAATACTTAAAGAATTAAGAAAAAATTTGATAAGTAAATGTACTGTTTATGCTGAATTCCTTCTAAATTCTGACTTATGACTCCTGGGTGCTGAATTCTTACGAAATAAAACCTCGTTCTGCCAGAACTCGATCGATTTGATTTGTGATAGTAAGGGTAACTATTACTTGCCCCATTTGCTTACCCTAAAGACTTGGTAGTATCAGCTTACCCGTTTCAGCAAACTCCTGAAAACAAAATATTTTTGAGAGATGCCTTAAAACACAAAGACGCAAAAGCACTCCCTGCGCCTTTGCGTCTCTGCGTAATATATTCCCTACTACACCATCTCAGACGAAGCCTGCACTACCGATTGCGGCTGTGGCTGGAACATGAACAACGAGTAAACAACGTCTCGGCGGATGTTAACCATCATATCCAAGAACAATTCATACCCCTCGCTCTTATACTCAATGAGCGGGTCTTTTTGCCCATAACCACGTAATCCCACCGATTCGCGCAAGGCATCCATTTGTTGCAGGTGTTCGCGCCACAAGGTATCAATGCGTTGCAAGATAAAGAAACGTTCCGCTTGGCGCATCAGTCCGGGTTGAACTTGGTCAATCTGCGCTTCTTTGAGATCGTAAGCAATTCGTACCTGTTCGTGGAGGAAGGCTTTAATCTCGCTGACTGTAATATCTTCTAATTGACTAGCTTGTAAATCCGCTAGCAGATAGACGAATTCTTTGACTTTCTCAACCAGCTTTTCTAACTCCCACTCTTCCGAGGGTAAGTCTATGTTGATGTAGAAGTCAACGATGTCATCCATCGTTTTTTCAGCGTATTTAATCACCTGTTCTTTCAAGTCTTGACCTTCTAAAACTCGGCGGCGTTCAGCATAAATAGCACGACGTTGATTATTCATCACCTCGTCATACTCAAATACCTGCTTCCGAATGTCATAGTAGTAGGTTTCAACTTTTTTCTGTGCACCTTCCAAACTCCGGGTAAGCATCCCAGATTCGATGGGCATATCTTCTTCCACTTGGAAGGCATTCATTAACCCAGCGACGCGATCGCCACCAAAAATCCGCAGTAGGTTATCCTCTAAACTGAGGAAGAATCTGGTGGTTCCAGGGTCGCCTTGTCTTCCTGCACGTCCGCGCAACTGGTTATCAATCCGCCGTGATTCGTGGCGTTCTGTACCAATTACGTGCAAACCGCCGATACCCACTACCTCTTCATGTTCGCGGGTAGTAAATTGTTCGTATTCCTGTTTTACGCGGTTGTAAGCTTCCCGCAATTTCTGAATTACAGGGTCATCAATGGGGGCTTTTTCTGCGGCTACAGCTACCTTTTCTTCAGCTTCCAATTCCGGTAAACTGCGTTCACCATACTCACGCACTGCAATTTCTACTGCATCTTTGAGTAGTTTTTCTGTTTCTTTTGTCAATTGAGTCGGGAAAATTTCTGGCGAAGCCCGCCAAGTTTTGACTTTTTTACCAGGGACAAAGCCTTGACCACCACCATGTCCTGTAGGCAATCCGGCTGCTCTTTGCACGCCAAAGGCGTCTTCATCTTCTGGCATGACAATTCGGGGCATGAAGTATTCCCGCAGCTTCAGACGTGCCATGTATTCGGAGTTACCACCCAAAATGATGTCTGTACCTCTACCAGCCATGTTAGTAGCAATGGTAACAGCACCTTTTCGTCCAGCTTGGGCGACAATTTCCGCCTCACGCTCGACGTTTTCCGGTCGGGCGTTGAGTAATTCGTGAGGAATCTTCAAATCCTTCAATAGGCGGCTGAGAAGTTCGGATTTTTCTACACTAGTGGTTCCTACTAAGACAGGTCTGCCGAGTTGGTGCATTTCGGCACATTCTCCGGCGATCGCCCCCCACTTACCTGCTTCTGTCTTAAACACCATATCAGACAAATCTTCGCGTCTGCGATCGCGGTTAGTGGGAATTACCGCAACTTCAAGTTTGTAAATTTTTTCAAATTCTGGTTCTTCGGTTTTTGCCGTTCCTGTCATTCCACCGAGTTTTGGATACAACAAGAACATATTTTGGTAAGTAATGGTCGCTAGAGTTTGAGTTTCTGGCTGAATCTCTACGCGTTCTTTTGCTTCAATCGCCTGGTGTAATCCATCACTCCAACGCCGTCCGGCTAGCACCCGACCAGTAAATTCATCCACAATTACTACTTCACCATTGCGGACGATGTAATTTACATCTTTGAGGAAAAGTTCCTTGGCTTTAATTGCATTGAAAATGAAGTGCGCCCAAGGATCTTCTGGGTCAAATAAATCTGTGACTCCCAAAAGATTTTCCGATTCCGCAAACCCTTCATCTGTCAATAGAACGTTGCGAGCTTTTTCATCCACATCGTAATGCTCGTCTTTTTTGAGTGTGAATGCTATTTCAGCGGCTTGCAGATATTTTTCTGTAGGTCTTTCCACCTGCCCAGAAATAATCAGTGGTGTCCGCGCCTCATCAACTAAAATCGAGTCCACCTCGTCAATTACGCAATAATTAAACGGGCGTTGTACCACATCTGCCATTGATGTCGCCATGTTATCCCGCAGATAGTCGAAGCCGACCTCGCTGTTGGTAACATAAGTGATATCGCAGTCGTAGTTTTTCTGGCGTTCATTAGGAGTCATGCTTGACTGAATTAGCCCCACACTCAGCCCCAAGAAGCGATGCACCTGTCCCATCCATTCAGCGTCTCGACGAGCTAGGTAATCGTTTACGGTGATGACGTGTACACCTTTACCAGTAAGGGCGTTTAAGTAACTTGGCAAGGTAGCGACTAGTGTTTTACCTTCACCAGTTTTCATCTCGGCAATTTGCCCCACGTGCAAAATAATACCGCCAAGGAGTTGGACATCAAAATGCCGCAAGCCTAATACTCGCCGTGCTGCTTCCCGAACAACGGCGTAAGCTTCTGGCAATATGTCATCTAGGGTTTCGCCTTTAGCGAGCCGTTGTTTAAATTCAACGGTTTTACCTTTTAACTCATCATCGGAAAGAACCTTAATTTCTTCCTCTAAAAGGTTAATTTCAGTAACAGAAGGTTGGTATTTTTTAAGCTTACGAGCGTTGGGGTCGCCCAACAAAAGTTTTAGCATGGCAGGTTATAGAACTGAATCAAGGGGGATGGGAATTAAAGGGTCGGCATTGATTATAAACATTTAACCCAGTCCAAACGTCTTGGTCGTGGATGGGTGGGTGTGAAATGAGAATTACCTCAAAAGCAGGATAAAAACTAGCCAATCATTTAATAAACTGATTGGGTTGAACTCTTATCTTATATTTACTCTTTCTTCATAGTATCATTTTGCCCCCAGATGGGGCCAGAGAGGGTGTGGGGGAATAGAGTTAGGAGTTATGAGTTATGAGTTATGAGTTATAAGTTATGAATTTTTCAACTCCTCACTTCTCACTCCTCACTCCTCACTTCCACTCTGCTGTCAGGCGGCGGAAATTGTAATCATTAGCACTGGGATGACAACTGACACAGCTGCCAACCTGGACGGGACGTGATAACTCAACTCCTGGATGCAAAGCTTTGAAATAACGCGAGTTGTTGAGGCGATATGGTGTTTCTTCGTCGTCTAGCTGCACGCGGGAGAAAGTCGAAAGATATTTCCACACCAAGATGCGTTGCGGATCGACTAAAGGCTGGAGTTGTGCGCCGTAGTGCTGCGAGTCTTGCAGGATATTTTTCCAAGTTTGGGTAGGTAAAACGGCTGGCGGTATGGCAATGTGACATCTGGAGCAGTTTTCTAAATAAAGTTCTTGCCCCAATTGGTATTGTGCAGGTACTACATCAACAGTGCCAATTTCTGCGGGAGGAGTCGCACTTTGGGCGTTAGTTGCCAAAGCTAGAAGCCAGCCCATAGCTAAACTCCACGTTATAATTACCAGAAGTAAACCGAAAAATTGGCGTTTGAACTCACGTTCGGTGCTTGGCTGTAGCGTTTGGCGTTGGCGTAGCCCGCCGTAGGCATCGCGGATTTTGCGCTTAACAAAAATTGACATTCCTCACATTCCCAAATATTTAAAAGTGGCGCTTGTGCTAATCATAAGACTTACGCAGTATTGACAGTGTTTCAAATTTTGTGTAAGTAGTTTTGTCAGCAACACATCTTTTATATTGACAACAGTAATATAAATATCTATTCAGCACACCACTGACTATGCAAGGAAAAGTATTCTATAGGACTCCTATTTGATTTTTGAAAAAACTCCGTACATCTGGAGAGTAGCGA
>NZ_JAVRCA010000085.1:0-33517 GCF_034530995.1 Nostoc sp. DedQUE04
ATAACAACCAAATAACCCAGATTCCAGAGGCGATCGCTAATTTAACCAATCTGACCGAGCTTCACCTCTATAACAACCAAATAACCCAGATTCCAGAGGCGATCGCTAATTTAACCAATCTGACGGAGCTTGACCTCAGTTACAACAAAATAACCCATATTGCAAAGGCGATCGCTAATTTAACCAATCTGACGCAGCTTCACCTCAGTGGCAACAAAATAGCCCATATTGCAAAGGCGATCGCTAATTTAACCAATCTGACGCAGCTTCACCTCAGTGACAACAAAATAACCCAGATTCCAAAGGCGATCGCTAATTTAACCAATCTGACGCAGCTTGACCTCAGTTACAACAAAATAACCCAGATTCCAGAGGCGATCGCTAATTTAACCAATCTGAGGGTACTTGACCTTAATAAAAATTCAATTACCAATATTCCATTAGAAATTCTTAATTCAAAAGATGCAAAAGAGATTTTGAATTACTTGAGGCAAATTAGCGCAAGTGAAACTCGACCATTACACGAAGCCAAACTCTTACTCATCGGACAAGGCAGCGTCGGCAAAACATCCCTGATCGAGCGACTAATCCGCGATAAATACGATCAAAATCAACCCCAAACCGACGGACTCAATGTGGAAACTTGGAACGTGCAGGTAAATAGCAAAGACATCCGCTTGAATGTTTGGGACTTTGGCGGACAGGAAATTTATCATGCCACCCATCAGTTTTTTCTGACTAAGCGCAGCCTCTATCTCCTCGTTTGTAATTGTCGCACCAGCGAAGAAGAAAACCGCATCGAATATTGGCTGAAACTAATCGAAAGCTTCGGCGGACAGTCACCCGTGATTATCGTTGGCAACAAAAAAGACGAACAACCCCTCGACATCAACCGCAAAGCATTACGCGAAAAATATCCCAACATCCAAGCGATTATCGAAACCTCTTGCCAAGACAATATCGGCATTGATGACCTTCGCACCGCAATTTTGCAGCAAATCGCCAACCTCAAAGAAGTCTACGACCTTCTACCCCTGACATGGTTTGAGGTTAAACAAGAACTCGAATCCATGACTGAAGACTATATCACCTACAGTAGCTATATCGGCATCTGCTACAAAAACAATATTCCCGAAGAACAAAACCAAGATCAACTAATCGACTTGCTGCATCGACTCGGCTTAGTTCTCAACTTCCGCGATCATCCCATCCTCAAAGATACCAATGTCCTCAAACCCAACTGGGTGACAGAAGGCATTTACGCGCTCTTGAGCGATGAAAACCTCAAAACTAAAATCAAAGGCATTTTCACCCCCGCCGATCTCACCCGCATCCTCAATCCAGAGCGATATCCCACCGAGCGTCACCGTTATTTAATCGGGCTGATGAAAGAATTTGAGCTTTGCTTTGCACTAGAATGTCACCCACCACAATTTCTGATTGCGGGACTTTTGCCTAAAGACCAACCAGACGAAACAGAACTCCACGGCGAAACCCTGGAATTTCAATACCATTACAAAGTTCTCCCCGAAAGCATCATCTCCCGCTTCATCGTCATTACCCACGAAAAAATCCATAACCAAATCTATTGGCGTAGTGGCGTAATGCTGCAATATCAAGAAAACAACGAAATCTACAACATCGCTCGGATTAAAGCCGATCCCGAAGACAAAAAAATCTTCATTACCATTAGCAAACGCAAAGAAACCCGCCGCTTATTTCTCGGCATCCTCCGCGATGTCTTCCAAAAAATCCACAAAAGTCTCCCCAATCTCGAAATCACCGAATGGGTTCCCGTCCCCAACCATCCCAACCACCCGCCCCTCGATTATCAAGAACTCCTCGGACTCGAATCAATGGGTGAAAGCACAATCACCATCGGCAAACTAAAATTAAGACTCGATTTGCGTCAACTTTTAGATGGCTATGAATCATTAGAATCGCGTCGAAAATCACAAAAAAGAGATAATGATTTAGATGATAGGACTGCATACGAAGATATGCGAGATATTGCTAAACTAGCTGTAAGCAGAGAAATTAAAATTAATAATAATAATAAAGCCGAGGCAAATGCTGTGTCAGAAAATCCTCAATTCACAAACAACCTTCAAGGCGCAAACATCGGCAACCTTGCCAACGAAGTCAAAAACAACGCCAGTCAGCAAGCCTCTAACTTCAACCAAACAAGCGGCGCAAACATCAGCGAAATTCTGCAACTAATCGGCAACCTGCGCCAAACTGCTGCCCAATTCCCACCAGAAACCCGCGATGACATCATCATTGATATTGATGATGTAGAAGCAGAAATTCAAAAGCCAGAAAAAGAACGCAATGTACCCAAACTCAAAAAGCGTCTAATAGCTTTACTGACTGCTGCTAGTGTAGCTGCTGGCGCGATCGCAGGTATGACAGACTTTGCAAATAATGTTATGGAAATAGGAAACAAATTAAATATCGAACTCAAGCTTCCTTCTGGTAAATAGACTTTTCTAACTCCAGGGGCGATGCAACCTATTCTAAATTAATAATGATGGCATACAGCATTTTGCATCTAAATGAAGTACATCCTTTACCCCACCCTAACCCTCCCCTTGTAAAGGGGAGGGAACTAGATTTTTCTTGTTTCCCCCCTTTGCAAGGGGGGATTAAGGGGGGTAATAATCTAATTAAAATTACAGCCAACTATTTTTCAAACAACCTCTTAGCAATGGGTTGACTATGCGGCTTATATTAGTTGAAGATGAAGCAGATTTAGGTGCAGCAATCAAACAAGTCCTGAGCCATGAGGCATATATAGTTGACTGGTTTCTAGATGGTAATCAGGCATGGCAATATCTAGAAACTGGCTGGACTGAGTATACCCTGGCGATTTTTGATTGGATGCTGCCTGGAGTTTCGGGGATAGAGTTGTGTAAATGGTTGCGCGATCGCCAATTAACTCTACCGATATTAATGCTAACAGCTAAAGACCGGATGGAAGAAAAGATTATTGGTCTAGATAGCGGTGCGGATGATTATTTAGTTAAACCCTTTGATATGGCAGAACTGTTGGCAAGATTGCGAGCATTACAACGGCGAGCCTCTTACGTTGGAGCAACGCTGACACCTCAAGTCCAACCCCGACGCTTACAAGTAGGTTGTCTGACGCTCAATTACAGCACTCATCAAGTTATTCGTGAGTATGTTCACGGAGAAAAGCAAGTGTTTTCATTAACTACCAAGGAATTTCAATTATTGGAATATTTTATCAGGCATCCTAACCAAATTATCAGCCGCGACCAAATTATCAATCAACTTTGGGAAATTGGTGCAGAACCAGTTAGCAATGTCGTAGCAGCACAAATTCGCTTATTGAGACGCAAATTAGGAGAAGAAGACAGCGAATCTTTAATTGAAACTATTTATGGTGTGGGTTATCGCCTAAACATTAAACCTCTTGCAGAAATCTTTGAATCACCCCACCCCAACCCTCCCCTTGTAAAGGGGAGGGAGCAAGATTTCTTATTTCCCCCCTTTATAAGGGGGGACTAAGGGGGGTAAATCCAGGGTTTGTGTGTACACCGTAGCCAATATATCGGGGGATCTATTCATGCTGCTGATTTTTGCTAGCTTGACAGCAATACTTTCAGCAAGGGTTTAAAAATATGGAACGCAATCCCATTTTCCATCAAACTCGGTTGCGGCTTGCGGCTTGGTATACCCTTGTCATGGGCGGTATTTTAGGGCTATCTAGTTTGGGAGTTTATAGTGTGGTTGCCCATACCTACTATGAAACCATCGACCAGGGATTGCAATCAGTTGCAAACGCACTCCGAAAAAGTATTGAACCGGCTTGGCAACAACCCGGACAATTACAACGCCTTACTAAAGAATTTTCTTTAGAATTATGTGTGGCTCAGACTAATTGTTTGCCTAAAACAACATCCATTAAAAAATCGATCGCAG
The DNA here is from genome assembly GCF_034530995.1 of Nostoc sp. DedQUE04. Lineage (NCBI taxonomy): Bacteria > Bacillati > Cyanobacteriota > Cyanophyceae > Nostocales > Nostocaceae > Nostoc > Nostoc sp. DedQUE04. The sequence continues at coordinate 3,946 of NZ_JAVRCA010000085.1, forward strand.
AAGCAGCAAATCCAGTTAATTACTATATCCGTTTATTGGATCGCTCAGGAAAACTTTTTGCCAGTGGAGGTATGGAATTTGACAAGTTACCGATTGCCTCAACATTACATAATTGGCAGATATTAACAGATTACTCTGGCACTCGATACCGCGAAATCACTTTACCTTTGTATACTCAAAACCAGGTTTCGGGTTATCTACAAGTAGCGCGTAGCATCACTGATTTAGACCAACATCTTACTTATTTAAGATTAACTTTGGTATTGGGATTGCCAATTTCCATGATTTTCGTTGGTTTGTCTAGTTGGTGGTTGGCAGGAAGGGCAATGCAACCTGTATATCTTTCTTACCAACAAATGCAACAATTTACTGCTGATGCTGCCCATGAGTTTCGCACACCTTTAGCAGCAATGTATTCTACTATTGAAGCTGCTATCAAGTTACAGCAAGAACCAAAAGGCAATGGAGGAATTTTAGATGTACTCAAACGCCAAAATCGGCGCTTATCACAATTAGTTGGAGATTTGCTGTTATTAACGAGGATAGATCAAAAACAACTAACAGGAGAATATCAGCCTTGCTGTTTGAATGATATCATTAGCGATTTAATTGAGGAATTAGCATTTTTGGCGGTAGAGACTCAGGTCAATCTCTCTAAGCAGGTGCAAGTCTCAGAAAAATTATATGTGATGGGAAATGAAGATCAGCTTTATCGCTTAATTTCTAACTTAATTGTCAATGCAATTCAAGCGACATCTAGCGGTGGAAAAGTCACGGTTTTTTGGGAAAAAAGTGAGCTTTACACCATAATTAAAGTTCAAGATACAGGAATTGGTATTGCCCCAGAACATCAACAGCGAATTTTCGATCGCTTCTACCGAGTAGATCGCGATGCCTACGGTGGACTGTGCCTACGCTCTCGCACCTCTGGCGGTTCGGGATTGGGATTAGCCATAGCAATCGCGATCGCCCAAGCACACAAAGGTAATATTCACGTTCAAAGTCAACCTGGGCTAGGTAGTACATTTACCGTTCGACTTCCTCTTTCACCGTGATTTCTGGAAATAAATGTGGCTATTTGCAAATCTGCGATCGCAAGGTGCAACTTTGAGTTTTTGCATACATGGAGATCGCACCTTTATCTGTTAACAAATCCTAAAAGTGCTTTGATAGTTTTTCCACAGGATGATTAAGATATAGGTAATTTGACCTGACGGGTATCGATACTCATAGTGCAAGACCAGATTTTGCTGAATGATTGGCATGTAATAGCGCGATCGCAAGACTTCCAACCTGGAACAGTCCTGCACAAGCGCTTATTAGGCGAAAATCTAGTGCTTTGGCATAATGGTGACAAAGTTTTAGCTTGGCAAGACCTTTGCCCTCATCGTGGCGCTCGTCTTTCTCTAGGATATGTTAATAAAGAGACTCTTGTTTGTCCTTACCACGGTTTAGCCTTTAATAGCGAGGGAAAATGTGTACTAGTTCCGGCTAATCCCGAACAATCGCCCCCCGCTCAAGCTTGTGTTAAAACTTACCAAATTCAAGAGCGTTACGATCTGCTCTGGGTTTGTTTAGGGACACCAAAACAAGATATAGCTCCGTTTTCTGAGTGGTACGATCCGGTCTATCAAAAGATTTTCTGTGGCCCTTACTACTATCACTCTAGCCCTTTGCGGGTACTGGAAAATTTCATCGATCCGGCACACTTCCCAATTTTGCATTCGGGATTATTTGCTCACGCCAGTCATCCTGAGTTGACGCACTATGAATTAGAGTCTCTTCCAGATGGAATTAGTTTCAAATGTGGTTTATGGGAACTAGATTTTAATTCCGGTAATCCTCTGTCAGCACCACTGATTTTCAACACTTACGATTACCGCATTTTCCGTCCGCTAGTGGCATACTTTAAACTTGGGCCTGGAGATCGTCGTTTAAATATCTTCTATACAATTACACCAGTCGATGAAGATGAGTGCGTGGTGCAATATTGGTTAATGGTAAACAGTGTCCGCGACCTAAAAGTGGAAGTGTATCTAGATATTCAAAATCAAGTTGCTAGTCAAGATATCGCCATTGTCGAGTCCCAGCAACCCCGACGCTTACCTTTAGATTTGCAAGCAGAAGTACATTTACCGAGCGATCGCTATTCCATAGCATACCGAAAGTGGCTCAAACAACAGGGTGTTACTTTCGGCACTATTTAGAACTTGCGATGCTTGTCATTATCTATGATTAAGAAAAAATATTTAGATAATATTGGTTTAGAAGCTAACCCCCTGAAAAAGTTTAAAAAACGGTAGATTGTTAATTGCTCTACCGTTTTTTATGTATGTTGAATGCGGTACTCCAAAGTCAAGTTATATTTTTGCTAGCTTTCATTTCAAGGTTAATTTTAAATATTTATCGCTCCACAGATGTTAGTTTTAAAGGATACAATGGCTCAGATCCATTTAATTGCCAAATTCTAAATACCAAAACAGCAGCTACAGTTAACCACACACAAGAAAATGATAAAGTCACTCCTGCTATAGAATTAGTTTGCCAATAAATTGTCGTCACCACTACAGCAGATAACCAAGGGCCTAAAATAACTACAGGTACAGCAGCACCTAATCTCCGTTCGACAGTAAAAATCGTATTCCAAGTATCTCCTAAAGCCAGATGTACCACAAACAAAATTAAAGGCAATACTAAAAACTGGTGATTCATTTGCTGCCAAATCAATACAGAAGAAATTACCCGCAAAACAGCAATTATCATCCAAACTATGGGAAATGCTAAAGGTGGAGGCGACCATCTTGGTCTGATTACCTGATCATAGGTCTGACGAGAACGGGTATTATCTAAAAGAGAAAAAATTCGAGAACGGATACTTAATAGAGCAAAAAATAATCCAGCCAATAAAGTGCTAAACCAACTGGGAAAAGAAGAATTATCAATGAACATTACTAATTTTTCCATTCCCAACAACACGATAATCATAACTAATATTTGTAAGATAGTCCCTAGTGTATAAACTAAAACTGCCTTGATATCTAGTTCTTGTGTAGTAGCTATTGATGTGTTTAGAGACTGTGGTTTATTCCCAGGTTTTACTCCCATTACTGTATTCACAAACTGTTCAACTATTCCACTATTCTTGGATTTATTCATAATGAAGAAATGGCGCGTAGTTGGTAATTAGTAGTAATAAGTCATTATATGATATTCTAATAGTTAAAAATAATTTGGTTAAGCTCTTTTAATATCAGAGTTTAGAAGTTCCGAATCTAATGTACAGTTTTTCGTAAGTGGTGTTGAGGAAAAAGCGTGGAATTTCAGAAGTTCTTGTATATTTTTACTCTAGTAAATATTGCTACGTTTGCTCTGAGTGTACCTGTACTTGCTCAAATCACACAGCCCCCCTTTAATTCTGCACAGTCAAGTTGTCGTGCAACTAAAGTAAGTACTCCAGTTTTCAAAGAACCTTCAACATCATCCCATGCTATCAGAATATTGTCGGCAAAAACAAAGATTACTTTAGCATATATACCAGTTAGTGGAGATAGATTTGTCAGAATTAAAGCTCCGACTTCAGGGTTTATTCAAACTGCTGTACTGAAATTTTGTCAGCCGAATAACAACACTCAAAATATATCGAGTAAACCTACTATTGGCAGTGTATGTCGGCAAATTGTACGACGGGAAACTATACGTCGCCAACCAAGTACAAGAGAACCTTTTATTACAACACTTTCGCCAAATACAGTTGTGTATGTGAACTTGGTTACAGGTAATATAGTTAAGTCATACAAATCTGAAAATTATATTTGGGTAGAAATCGACCTTTCCAGAAGTTTCCCTGGAGAATTATCTGGTAATGGTTGGATAGTCAACACTGACTTAGTAAATACTCCTGGATTAAGCAGTCTGGCTTATTGTAGTTAGTAGCTTATTTATAAGTACTCGCACTAAATTCGCGATCGCCCTTTTTGTCAATGGCGGTTTCTGCGATGTTGCTGTCCACGAGCCAGTGGGCAAGCAGGCCTGATTCATTCCATTTCAAACAGGATTTGTCAAGATGGTTAGCAAGAAAATTCTAAGTAAGCGTGACGAAAAGATGAACATTTAAGCACTGAAATATCAGTAAAATAGTTGGTTTAATCGGTACGCCAGTAACAAAATAACTAATTTTTAATCGCTAGAACCCTTATTTTTAAAGCTCTTTGGGGAATGAATCAGCCTTGCTCTGGGGATAAGGGGCAGGGGGAAAGGGACTCATGTTTTTTACCCCTTACCATGAGTCCCTTTACCCTTTACCCAACCTCCACAAGCGCATTTTTGGGTTGCCAGACTACTAGAGCAAGGGATGCATTCATTGACTCCAAACGGGAGGATCTACAGTAAAACTCTAGACAATCAATTGTAAAGCAGAAATACATCGCGCATTTCGATGGATATCGATGTCATTCCCGAATTAATCTGTGCTGAAAAATTTTTTCGCAATTGTAATTATTTCCCCTAGTTCTCCCCTATTTATTTCTAAATTCAAATCAGAAAAGCAGAGAACACCGCCCCAAACAAGCGCGCAATCTCTGCCGTATAAATAAGTCAATAAAAATGGAGAACAAACCTATGCTACACCAAATTAAAGAATTGCTGCAAAACGTACAATTACAACAGCAAGTAAAAGCAGCAGCTAACCAAGCAGAAGCTATCAAAGTGATAGCGATCGCAAGTGCAGAGAAAGGTTATAACTTCACAGTTGAAACTATTTCTCAAATGTTGGCAGAACTAACATTTGTGGATTCCAACGAACTGAGTGAAGAAGAATTACTTAGTGTTAGTGGTGGAATGATGGCTGATAGTGCAGCCAAGCTATGTCATACAGCTAGCTGTGGTGGCGGACACGCGGGCTGCTGTTAAAAACAGTATGTAGCTTCTGTTTCTCTTTGGCATTGTAACCACCACAGGTCAGGTTGTTTTTCTAAAAGAGCTTTTTAGATCCAACATCTCCAATATTTTAATTTGGATAACTTCCATACTTGATACTGAGGTTCAATGCAGAAAGAGATGCTGCATAACAGATTCCCTCTTTGCTTTTTTAATCAAGGGAAAGAGGGAATTTCATTAGATTTCTTGCAGAAATCAAAAAAAGAACCTTACCCCGTCTTTAACTTACATCAAAGTCTTCCCTGCTTGCGTACGAGGAGGGGCTGGGGGTGGAGTGTTAGGAAACTTTTGCAAGAGGTCTATTTTTTTCATATTTCTAATTAATAAATTTGAAACTAATTTTTTGTCTTTTTAACGATTAATACTTCCCACTATGAGAAATCCAGCTATGGTTCAACAAGTTGTTTGCTTATCCCCACAGAAAACATCAGACGAATTAAGGGCGATCGCAACCAATGCTAGCTTTATCTGGGAACGGCTTGATGAAAGCAGATTTGCAATTAATGGCGATCGAGTCAACGAACAAGAAATTAACCGTCGGCGCGATCGCTGGTGCGAAGTTGCAGCAGAAGGTAAATTGGATACATTGCACAAACGCTTACAGTGGGAAGGGCTAGACCTCGATACTGTTAGTTCCAAATTGGGAACCATCGAGTTGCTTGGCGATCGACCTTTGCCTGAGTGGGCAGAAACCTTGCAGCAAATCATCCAAACCGCTACAGGATTCAATTCTGCAACCGAAGTATTTCTACCAATCGATTCACAAAATCCGATCGCCTTTGAAGATATCCTTTTGCCTGCTATCTTGGTGGCCAGACAGCAATTACTGACTCGCTACGGCAGTCAATTCACCCAAGAGTCTCTTCCCTTATCGATTCTTTCCCAAGCTGCTTACACCTCTTTGGAACGTGGTCTACTGCAACGATTAGCAGGACTTTGCACCAAGACATTAGATTTTGAATTTTCTCAGGTGCGTCCCTTTGGTCAAAGCTTGCTCGGCTTACTAGGGCTGGAGACAGAAAATAATAACATTCACTACACCAAGTTCGTCAATCAACTCCTAGAAGATGGATTGTTGACGTTCTTCCAGAAGTATCCAGTTCTCGGTCGGTTAGTAGCAACAGCAGTCAATTTTTGGGTTGAGTTCACAGCTGAATTTCTTGAACGTTTAGTTGCAGATAGGACAGATATTCAACGAACTTTTGATGAAGCGATCGCCCCATTTTCTCAAAACAAAGTTACCGAAATTCAAGCCTCTCTTTCCGACCCGCATAAGCGCGGACGAACGGTGATTTTGCTCACCTTTGAGTCTGGACTGAAACTTGTTTATAAACCCAAAGATTTAGGACTAGAGATTGTCTTTAATCAATTTTTAGATTGGTGCAATCAACACAGCAATCTTTTAGATTTTAAAGTCATTCAGGTGCTAGAACGCAACGGTTACGGTTGGGTAGAACATGTTGAACAGTTGCCTTGTGTCGATGAAGCAGCTGCGAAACGATTTTATCAGCGTTCTGGGATGTTGTTGTGTGTGCTTTATGCCCTCAGAGCTACAGATTGCCATTACGAAAACTTAATTGCCAATGGCGAACATCTGGTGCTGATTGACATGGAAACGCTGCTGCACCATGAACCGAATCTCATTGAAGACTCACCACTTACCCAAGATTTAGAAACAACCGCCACACAACAATTTTGGGATTCCGTACTCCGCACCGGACTTTTACCGCGTTGGGATTTTAGTGGCGATCGCAGTGTCGCTTATGATATTAGCGGACTAGGCAGCACAGACCCCCGACTATCTCCCCGTAAAGTCCCACGTTGGCAGAACATTAATACAGATAATATGCACCTGTTATCTGAGCCTGTAACCTTGCCAATTGGGAAAAATGTGCCGTTCTTGGGTGAAACTGCTCTCTCTCCAAACGATTATCAACTGCAAATCACCAGTGGGTTTGAGCAGATGTATCGCTTTTTGATGGCGCATAAAGATTTCTTAATTTCAAGCCAAAGTTTGCTATCTGCTATGCAAAATCAGCAGGTGCGCTTTATCTTCCGCAACACCCGCATTTATGGCATCATCCTTCAAAAAGCTTTAGCACCCGATTACCTCAAACACGGCGTAGATTACAGTATTCAACTCGATGTTCTCAGTCGTGCTTTTCTAGTTGCTCAAAATAAACCGAACGCCTTTCCTGTTTTGAGCGCGGAACTCCGAGCGATGGAACAATTGGATATTCCCTTCTTCACGGCTAGCGCGGTGGTTGATGAACTGAGTTTAAACGGTTCTTTTTCCATTCCCAACTACTTCAAGCAATCCAGTTACCAAGACCTGCTCAACCAGTTACAATCTCTGGATGAAACCGACTTAGCTCGACAAGTAGCGATTATTCAAGGCTCCTTCGATGCCAAGATTGCAACCACTTCCAGCCGCCAAGGTGGACAATGGCAAGGGGAATCGTTACCGTTGCTGAATTCGGAAGAATTGATTGCCGAAGCCAAGGAAATCGCCACTCAACTTGAAACTAGAGCCATTTCTGACCCTGATGGCAGCGTTAACTGGATTGGCTTAGACTTTGTGCCTCGCGCCGAACGATATCAACTGCAAGTATTAAACAATTCTCTTTGTGACGGACGCTCTGGAGTTGCCTTGTTTTTAGCGGCACTGAGTCAAGTAACTGGTGATTCCCGTTACCGTGATTTAGCATTGAGGACAGTGCAATCTCTGCGTCGCCAAATCCACACCATCGATCGCGAAACTTGGGAACGCATGGCTCGTTTCATGGGTGTTGGGGGTGCAACAGGTTTAGGATCGATGATCTATAGCCTGGTGAGAATTAGTCAATTTCTCAACGATGCAACACTGTTGCCAGAGGCTCAAGTATTAGCCGATTTGATGACACCAGAACTAATTGCTGCCGACGAACACTTGGATATTATGAGCGGAGCAGCTGGGGCAATTTTAGGGTTATTGTCTCTGCATCAAGCCACAGGAGAAGCAACCGTTTTAGAAAAAGCGATCGCCTGTGGACAACATTTAGTCAACCGTCAAGTTAGCCACAATGGTGCGCCCAAAGCTTGGCATACTTATTGGGACAAGCCCTTAACTGGCTTCTCTCATGGAGCCGCAGGTATCTCCTATGCCTTGCTCAGACTTTATGCCGCCACCTCAGAGGGCAAGTACTTAGAAGCAGGTTTAGCAGGAATCGAGTATGAGCGTAGCGTCTTTTGCCAGTCCACCGCCAACTGGCCAGACTTCCGCAGAATGGGACAACCAGGACAACCTGACTTTGCAAATAAGTGGTGTCATGGTGCAGCCGGCATTGGTTTGGGACGCTTAGGCAGTTTGAGAATCGTGGAAACGCCGGAAATTCAACAAGAAATAGAAATTGCTCTCCAAACTACTCAGAATTTTGGCTTACAAGCGATCGATCACTTGTGCTGTGGCAACTTCGGTCGCGCGGAAGTGCTGTTAGTCGGTGCAAAAATCTGTTCCCGTCCTGATTGGCATCAAATTGCTCACCAGAATGCAACAAATGTTGTGGCTAGAGGCAAGCGAACTGGAGCTTATCAACTGTTCCCCAACTTACCCAATTCTGTATTTAATCCTGGCTTTTTACCTGGTATATCTGGAATTGGTTATCAATTGCTGCGTCTGGCTAACAATAACTTGCCTTCAATATTGTTGTGGGATTGAGCTTGTTATTCGCTCACAGACGTTAATAGTGTATCTTTACAGGTAAGACTAATTCCAATACGCTTGGGTTAAAGATAATTGTAGGTTGGGTTGAACTTTAGTGTTACCCAACAAATGTTCGAGAATTTTGGGTTTCGTTCCTCAACCCAACCTACACAAATTTATTTTTCTGGCTTAACCCAAGGGCATTGAGACTAATTCGTAATTAAGCTTTAAGCGAAAAACGTTTTTTGTATAATCCCAGCAATCCAACTACGCCAAGACCAAGTAATGCCGATGGATCGGGTACAGAAGTTTTTTGTGCTGTAAAGCCAGTTTCGTAAGAAATACTAGGGCTGGTAGCTGAAGCAACTGTGTAACTAGCCTCTATTTGTTGTAATCCTTCATCACCAATAGGAACCAAATAAGTACCATCTTGGTCGCCAGTTAACTTTTTGCCCAAATATTCTACTGTCACATCTGGAATTTGTTTTCCTTGATAAAGAACTTGAACTTTCAAGTTTTCTCCTGGTTTGACTTCAAGAGGATTCTGTAATGAGATGATTTCTAAAGGCAAGTTGAATGGTTGAGCCAGAGTGTCAGACCAATCGAAAAGAGCTTTAGTATACTTCAGATAATGACCTACATCTTGATATTTTCCAATTTCTTGTTCGGAAATACTGCGATATTCACCGCCTACATTAACATAATAGCCATTATCAAAAAAGCCAGTTAATGCTGCGATTTCGCTATTAGAAGTTAGAGATAGCCCGTCTTTTTTCTGATTGATATCAAACGGAAGTATTTGTCTATTAGAATCATAAGCTGTAGCTTGCTTAAATTTAGATGTCTCGTAAGGTTCTGGCCCATCTTCTGGATGACCAAATAAGAGATTGTATTCTCCATTTTCATAGTCAAACCAGATAATATGTGCTGAAACTGGTTGGATAAACAAAGGTAATATTGCCACTGCTAATAGCAACTCTTTCCATCTTTTAATTAGCATATAAATGTTCCTAAATCAGGTGTTAAATAATTAAAACCATAATATTTAATAACTTACAATCCCCCCGCCAGGGATATTTATTATTAAAGATAGGAGCTTTTTATTTATTAATAATAAGTAAACTTTTTTTGTTAGCTGAAATACAAAATCTAGCTATAAATAAATACTTAATTTAAGGTATTGGCTTTTTAGCATAAATAGGGTATATGAAAAAGCTATGACAGGATATAGCAATCTTATTTAAAAACTTTGATTAATGTAGGCATTTGTTGGATTGAAGAACAAAACCCAACTTCAAAATCGTTTCGTACCCTTCTTTACGAGAGGCTACTTCGGCTTCGCTCAGTACAAGTGCGCCAACGAGAACGCCAGGGGCGAACGCAATGATATGCAATAAAAGTGGGATACTCCCTAATTGAGGCAGTAAAAGCGATCGCCTCCCCTATTTCTCCCCTAGTTCTCCCCGATCGCACTTTAATCTTAAAAGTCTAGAAGTCTTAAGGTTCTGGGTGCTGTCAGCAAGAAGGAGAACAATGCAACTAAAACACAGCCACATCTTTCGCCAAGAAGCCCTAGATCGCTTATCTTCACCAGAACAACTGGATCAAGCGATAAATGTGGTCAAACCTCAAGCTTGGTTGACTCTATCTACTTTGAGTTTTGTAGTTGCTGTGGCTGGCGTTTGGAGTGTGTTTAGTAGAATTCCTCTCACCGTCACAGGTCAAGGTATATTGATTAAACCGCACCATGTTGTGGAATTTCAAGCACCTAGTTCTGGCCCATTACTAACTCTCAAGGTCAAGGCGGGGGATATTATTAAACAAGGTGATGTACTGGGTATTATCGACCAATCAGCGCTAAAGCAGCAGTTGCAGCAAGAGCAGATAAAGTTGCAACAACTGCAAACCCAAAATCAAGAGACTGACAGGCTACAAAAGCTGCTGATTGACCAACAAATTATCACCCTTGGGCAGCAAAAACTGGATTTGGAAAATAATCTGCGCCGAGAGCAAAGTGCGCCAAAGTTACGCGATCAGACGCTGAGAGCGATCGCTCAAAAACGCCAAAGCATTAATTCCCGTAAACAACAAATTAATTACTTACTCAAAACTCTTAAAGGGCGGGTTGATAACCGTCGTCAGCTTTTTGAGCAGCATGTAATCAGCCAAGATATGTTGGTGCAAGCTGAACAAGAATATTTTAATACTCAAAGCAAACTATCAGATATTGACGTGCAACTCAAGGATCTCGAAATCCAAGAAACCACCACGCAAAGAGAATATCTGGAAAATCTTAATAGAATTGACGAAATTAAAACCAAAATTAAAGATATTAATACTCAAAATACTAAATTACGCGAACAAGATTTAAAGCAATCAATTGATAAAACCAATCAAATTCGGGAAGTAAAGCGGCGAATTGCCCAATTAGAACTGCAATTATCTCAAGAAAGTAGAATTATTAGCAAATATAATGGTCACATTCTCGAACTGAGTACTGTCCCTGGACAAATGATAAATCCGGGTAGTCGCTTGGGGTCAATTGAGGCTGAACAGCCAAATTCAAAACTTATGAGTCTTGTTTACTTTGCAAATAAAGATGGGAAGCAAATCAAGCCTGGGATGCCTGTACAGGTAACTCCCAGCTTTGCCAAACGCGAGCGCGAAGGTGGCATTATCGGAACCGTTGCAGATATTTCTTCATTTCCGGTAACTACACAAGATATTACAGCGATCGTTGGTAACAAAGAAATTGCCGCCAGTCTTGCAGGTAAAGGTGAAGGCAAGGTGCAAGCTTTTGTCCAACTCCAAGAAAACCCTACATCAGTCAGTGGCTACAAATGGTCATCTTCTGATGGCCCAGCCTTAAAAATATCCTCTGGCACAACTACATCAGTTCAAGTAAAAGTTGGAGAAAAAGCACCGATTTCTTATATTATTCCGATGTTACGCTCTTGGACTGGGATTTATTAATTTACGCCGTGTGCAACTTTCTTTCAGACCTAACCCCCAACCCCTTCCCTACAAGGGAAGGGGAGCAAGAATCAAAGCCTCTCTCCCTGTGGGGGAGAGGTTTGGAGAGGGGTTCTAAGGATAAGTTGCACATCGCGTTTATTTGGGCATTGGGGTTAAAACTTGAAAGTTCACCCTCACAAGCTCAACGTTCACCCTCAGAGGCTCAACTTCCACCCTCAGAAGCTCAACTTCCACCCTCAGAAGCTCAACTTCCACCCTCAGAGGCTCAACTTCCACCCTCAGAAGCTCAACTTCCACCTTCAGAAGCTCAACTTCCACCTTCAGAAGCTCAACTTCCACCCTCAGAAGCTCAACTTTCACCTTCAAAAGCTCAACTTCCACCTTCAGAAGCTCAACTTCCACCTTCAGAAGCTCAACTTCCAAGTTCTAATACTAATGCCCAATTCCCAATCCCCAATTCCCAAACTTAAACCAAATCGTGTCCGCACTTCTACACTTTTACAAATGGAAGCAGTCGAATGTGGTGCGGCTGCTTTGGGAATAATTCTGAGCTATTACGGGCGGATTGTGCCACTGGCTAAACTGCGTGAAGAATGCGGTGTTTCGCGGGATGGCAGCAAAGCTTTTAATATCCTCAAAGCTGCCAAAAACTATGGACTCAATGCTAAAGGTTTAAAACTGTCTCTGGAAAAGGTGACAGCTACCCGCCTCCCCTACATTGCCTTTTGGAATTTTAACCATTTTCTCGTGGTAGAAGGATATAGCAAAAAACGCGTCTACCTCAACGATCCTGCCAATGGTCGGAGAACGGTAAGTTGGGAAGAGTTCGATCGCGCGTACACCGGTGTTGTGCTGACAATGGAACCAGGAGCGGACTTTCAGAAGGGAGGCAAAAAAAATCACATTGTCTCAGCCTTAAGTAGCCGCTTACAAAACTCACGAGTTACTATCTTATTTTGCTTGCTAGCTGGATTATTGCTAACACTGCCTCGGTTAGCTGTGCCAGCCTTTTCTCAGGTATTTATCGATGAGATTTTAATCCAAGACCGACAAGATTGGTTACGACCTTTGCTGTTAGGAATGGTGTTAACTACTTTATTACGGGCATTCCTTGCCAGACTGCGGCTTACCTACCTGCGGCGATTAATGGTTAAGTTGTCAGTCAGCACATCAGGACTATTTCTCTGGCATATCCTGCGATTGCCTGTTGGGTTTTATGACCAACGGTTTGCTGGGGAAATCAGTAGCCGTGTACAACTAAATGACCGGGTGGCAGAGGTACTCTCAGGGCCTTTGGCAACCACAGTGATTGACGCGGTGATGATGGTCTTTTACTTGCTGATTATGATTCAGTATGACCAATTGCTGAGTGCGATCGCAGTCGGTTTTGCTTTAATCAACATTCTCGCCCTTGTATTTTTATCGCAAACTCGTGTAGATGCAAATATGCGCCTAGCTCAGGAATATGGCAAGGTGGGTGGAGTAACGGTTAGCGGCATCCAAACCATAGAAACCATCAAAGCTTCTGGGCTGGAGTCAGATTTATTTGCTCGGTTTGCAGGTTATTACGCTAAAGCTTTGAACGCCCAACAACAATTAGGTTTACAAACTCAAATTCTCACCACATTACCCACAATTTTGACAGCCCTAGCCACAGCTTCTATTTTGCTGGTTGGTGGTTTACAAGTAATGAATGGCAATCTCAGTATTGGGATGCTGGTTGCCTACCAAAGTTTAATACTGAGTTTCTTAGAGCCAGTCAATAGCCTCGTTAACTTCGGCAGTACACTCCAAACTTTAGAAGCTGATTTAAACCGCCTTGATGATGTATTGCAAAACCCCGTTGATTTGGAAGTGGAGGGGAAGCGGAGAGCAGGGGAGGCAGGGGAGGCAGGGGAGGCAGGGGGAGAAATTACTTTCTCATCTCTTTGGCAATTACAGGGTAATGTTGAGTTACGGAATGTCACTTTTGGCTATAGTCGTGTGGAACCTCCGTTGATTGAGAATTTGAGCTTGACTGTCAAGCCAGGGCAAAGAATAGCCCTTGTGGGGGGAAGTGGTTCTGGTAAATCGACAGTTGCTAAATTAATTTGCGGGCTGTATCAACCTTGGGATGGGGAAATCTGCTTTGATGGTGTAGAGCGATCGCAAATTAAGCGTTCTGTTTTGGCTAACTGGTTGGCAATGGTTGAACAAGATATCTTTTTATTTGCCGGGACTGTGCGAGAAAACATCACTCTTTGGGATTCAACTGTGCCTGAAGTTGATTTGGTGCAGGCTTGCCAAGACGCAGCGATTCATGATGCGATCGCATCTATGCCTGGAAAATATGACTTTGAGTTAATTGAAGGCGGTATGAATATTAGTGGTGGACAACGCCAGCGTTTAGAAATTGCCCGCGCTTTGGTGAGAAATCCCACAATCTTAGTATTAGATGAAGCAACCAGCGCCTTGGATGCAGAAACCGAGTTGATTATTAACCGTAACTTGCAACAGCGTGGTTGTTCGTGTATTGTAGTAGCCCACCGCCTCAGCACAATTCGCGATTGCCATGAAATTATTGTGCTAGAGCAAGGTAAAATCGTGCAGCGTGGCACTCATGAGGAATTATGGCAGCAAGGTGGAACTTATGTTCGCCTACTTCACGCAGCAGAAGCATAATGGACTTCTTGGCATTGTAGGGAAAAGGGGAAGGTGGGGCCCCCTCTGGGGATAAGGGGCGGGGGTAAAGGGTAAAGGTATGGAATTTTCTCTTACCCTTTAACCTTTAACCTTTGCCCAACATCAAGGCAAAAGTTACTTTTGCAAGATGTCTAATAATCAGGTATTCAATCCACCATTGTTGAGTTGCTAATGATTGCCGAGGCAGTTAAACCTTGACTCATCGTCAAAATCAGCTTTACTCTCGATCAATTTTTTCGATATCATCAGGTGTACCAGTGGCAGAAATTTTTGATGTGCCAGATTTACCTGCACCTGAGTTGCCACCAGAAGCGCCAGCACCGCCTGAGTGTTTAGGATCGGTGTTGCCTTGTTCTTCTTGAAGCTGTTCAAGGCGGTTTTTTTCTTGAGCTTTATCTTTTTGGTCAGCCATATCTTATTTACATTTTTCGCTATGCGATCGCCTTTAACTCTATCATTTTCCTTATTCAAGCGACATCAAAGGCAAATCTTCTTCAGCAATTATAAATTTACGTGAGTCTCCCACGGAGGCACACGTTAAATTACTCAATTTTTCCATCCAAGACGATTATCAGATTTTTCTTGCCCTGCTTTCCCTGCTGATTGAGCAATTAATTATTTTTTATTTGGAAGTCCCTTAGGCTGATGTCCTCTAAAGTAATATCATCATCACAAAAAATCTGTGTTACATTCAGCCGGGATACAATAGTTTTTCTTATATCTTTTTCCAATCGTCGAACTCACATCGATTTACCCTAAGTGAATCCTCTTTCCAAACCATACTCCTTTCAGGCAAACGAACCATTACTGTTGAATGATCCAGAAACATTCTGGATAGTGCAGTCTGGAACATTAGCAGTGTTTGCAACTATTCAGAACAGTTTACCAAAGGAACATCGCCGCTATCTGTTTCATGTCAACGCTGGTGAAGTCTTGTTACCGGAACTAATCGCACAAAGCCAATGGAATTTTGTCGCGATCGCAATTGAATCCACCCAATTATGCCAGATGTCAATGGTTGATTTGGTTAAGGGAATCGCGGCGGCTGACTCTCAAGCCATAGAATTTTTAGAAGGTTGGGTAAATCATTTAGGACAATCTCTTAGTGCCCAGCAAACAGTTTTAACAACGCCATTAAACCTTGTGCAGACATTGGGACAGGATTTTTCATTATCGCCCGGTGAAACGCTACAGGGAAGACAACAAACACTCCTATGGGTGAAGTTGCAGCAAGGCAATACTCACTGGATGGGAGTTGAGGAATTAACGTTGAATTCTACCTCACCAGCGTTTCCACTCACGAGTGATATGTGGCTGGAGGCAAAAAATGCGGTTATCGGACAAATGTTGCCAACGGCAGATTTAGAAAATTCCGAGGAAGTTTTGGCAGGTTTAGCCAGTTTGCATACTTATTTCTTTCACTACTTCAGTTTGCTGGCAAATAAAGAAACAGAGGCAGAATTCCGGCAGTTTCAGGAACGCGAGCAATTTAATCAGCAAGTAATAGAGGGGGCACTTTCTGACTTAGCAACAGTATTGCAGCCACAGCAGGAGGCGGTTTTTTCTCAAGAAGGGCCGCCCTTATTGGTAGCATTTGGGGCAGTTGGACGGACGCTGGGAATAGAGATTCGTCCACCAGTAGAGGATTTGAATTCTATTAAAGACCCTGTAGCCGCGATCGCACAAGCATCGCAAATTCGGATTCGGCGTATAACTTTAGCAGATGGCTGGTGGCGTCAAGACCAAGGAGCAATGTTAGCTTATACTCAGTTGGAACGCCCAGTGGCGTTGTTACCTACAGATAATCGAGATTATGCAATCTTTGACCCCGTAGCGCGGACTCGGACACCTGTAAATGAATCAATAGCAAAAACACTGTCACCATTAGCCTACGTTCTATATCGACCATTACCACAAATTGCGCTCACCGCCATTGATTTACTGCGGTTTGGGGTCAAGGGTTATGAAAAAGACATCGCCAGTATTTTAGTGGTAGGGTTACTGGGCACAATATTGGGCATGGTTGCACCGCAAGCAACAGCAATTTTAATCAATCATGCCATTCCCGATAGCGATCGCGCAATGCTTTGGCAGATCGGATTGGTCATGTTTGCAGTCGCCTTTGGACAGTTAGCTTTTCAAATTGCCCAAAGCATTATTACTCTACGAGTGGAAAGCGCCACTGATAGCATATTACAGCCAGCCATCTGGGATCGGTTACTCAGATTAAGCCCTAGCTTTTTTCGCCAGTACACTTCTGGAGATTTGGTCAATCGCGTCATGGCGGTAAGGGAAATCCATCAAAAACTTAGCGGTGCTACTCAACGAACTTTGTTGAGTGGAGTTTTTGCCTTATTCAACTTGGTGCTGATGTTCATTTACAGTTGGCAACTAGCACTTGTGGGCGTGGGTTTAGCAATATTTGCCACTGTGGTTACGACTGTTGCAAGTTTCCTCTTGGTGAAGAAATCGAAAAAAGAGCAAGAACTCAATGGTGCAATTCAGGGACTCACGGTACAACTAATCAACGGTGTCGCCAAACTGCGAGTGACAATGGCAGAAGAACGCGCATTTGCAGCTTGGGCAAAAAAATACAGCCAGCAGATCCGACTGAAGGCGAGTTGGCAAGAGATTAAAGATGGTATTTCTATATTTAACGAAGCACTCCCTTTGGTAAGTTCTATATTGCTGTTTGGGTTTGCTATGTTGTTAATGCAGACACGCCTAACACTGGGTACATTCGTTGCTTTTAACTATGCTTTGACGATTTTTATCAAAGGAGTAATTGACCTGAGCAATACTGTATCGGAAATTTGGAGTATTGTACCAATATGGGAACGAGCAAAACCGATTTGGCGATCGCAGCCTGAGTATGATTCAACTAAGGTTAACCCCGGACAATTAAACGGTCGCATTGCCCTAAATCGTGTCAGCTTTCGCTACTCAGAAAATGGCAGCTTAATCCTCAATGATGTCAGCCTCCATGCCGAACCAGGGGAATTTATCGCGATCATTGGGTCTTCTGGAAGTGGAAAATCAACGATATTGCGGTTGTTATTGGGCTTTGAAACTCCATTAACAGGGAGCATCTATTATGATGGCAAAGATTTAGCAGAGATGGAACTCCAGGCTGTGCGAAGACAGTTAGGAGTGGTACTGCAAAATGGTAAAATCGGTACAGGCTCGGTCTTTAATAACATTACCGCCGGGGCTTTAGTTTCCCTAGAAGAAGCTTGGTCAGCCGCACAAATGGCAGGCTTTGCTGATGATATCAAGCAAATGCCAATGGGGATGCACACGATCGTCGCCGAGGGTGGTAGTAATCTTTCCGGTGGACAACGGCAAAGATTATTGATTGCGCGATCGCTTGTTTCCAAGCCTAAAATTATCTTGATGGATGAGGCGACCAGTGCTTTAGATAACCGCACCCAGGCAATTGTAACTGAAAGTTTAGCTAAGTTAAATGCTACCAGAGTGGTAATTGCCCATCGCCTCAGCACAATTCGTAATGCCGATCGCATCTATGTTATCGACGCTGGTCATGTCGTGCAGGTAGGTAATTTTTCGGAATTGATTGCTCAACCAGGGTTATTTGCCAGACTGGTAGCCCAACAGTTAGAAGGGGAGCTTTAGTTCTGCTTCAGCATGGAATTAGTAACTTAAAATATATTAAATTCGGGCGGTCGTTTATTGAATTCGGGCGATCGTTGATTGAATTCGGGCGGTCGTTTATTGAATTCGGGCGATCGTTTGTTGAATTCGGGCGGTCGTTGATTGAATTCGGGCGATCGTTTGTTGAATTCGGGCGGTCGTTTATTGAATTCGGGTAGTCGTTTATTGAATTCGGGTGGTCGTTTGTTGAATTCGGGTGGTCGTTTGTTGAATTCGGGTGGTCGTTTATTGAATTCAAGCAGTGGTTAGGGTGGGGTAAAACCCAGATTATTGAACAACGTAGAGACTTGTGTGTACACCGTAGCCTTTATAAGGGGGCATTAAGAAGGGTAATAATGTGATTTTAATCACAGCATACTACTTTTCAAACATCCTCTAACATCAAGTCCGGTTAATTAATACTTTACTCCCGTTCAAAGACAAAAATAATGGAAATCGGTTTATTTGTCTTGGGATCGGATGGCTCATATAAATTTAGCAATCGGTAATTCAAAGCATGGAATTCGTTAATCCATGATTCCAGGGTTCGGAAATACCAAGGAGTAGGGTAGAATGGTCGATCTGCATTTGGTTGCCATGAAGTTTCGCGCCACCCATTGGAGTATGGAGAGTCACCGCAAGCAATTATCGGATGAAGTGTTTGAATGACTATTTTGCCTTTGTCCTCTAACAGGCTATGACCTGCCTTAGCGATCTGATCGAGAGCGCATTCGCCCAGAATTGAAAAGTTGCAAATCAAGCAAGAGAAATAGTCAATGGTGCTAAATCTTTGTGATGCAAGATCCGAGTACGAACAGACAACAAAGCGAGAATCACCACTATCCTTTGCTGTCTCAATAAGATCGGCGCAAAAATCAACACCCCAGCCATCGATTCCTAAAGAAAAAAGCTGTCGAGATAACCATCCCTCACCGCATCCAATATCTAAGAATGTTCTTGGATTAAGTTGGGTTATCGCTTTAACTATAGCGGCATCTGTGGCGATCGCACGGCTTTCAATTTGTTTATTACGAACTGCTTGTGTCCATAATTTAGCATTTATCTGCCATGAGTCAAGGATTCGTTTTTCATTTTTGTCCATAAACACCGCTCAAATAGCACCAACAATCTTCTTCTTTAAAACATAAGCGATAATGCAGCCAGATGCAGGATTTCCACTATTTCCGAGAATCGCAATTTTAACTCATATATACACCGGATTACAGCAATTCTTTAGGTTCTATCAATTAGCGATACTCAGTTCGTGAAGCCCTAAAACTCTCAAGCAAGGTTCTGTTTGACAATGCCACTGCTACCCAAAATTTAGAAGCATTCATTAGACTTATTGCAAAAGTCGGGGTAAAGGGGAAGGTGGGGCCCCCTCTGGGGATAAGGGGCGGGGGAAAAGGGTAAAAAAACTCAAAATCCTTTCCCTTTAACCTTTTCCCTTTTCCCTAAGAGTGCAAAAATATATTTTTGCAAGAGACTCCATGAGCTGCGCTCACAAGGAACAATGAAAATGATCTTGGAACGATTTTGCGTTGTTTCAGCCTCTATTTTCAAGGCAGGTCTATTAAACAGGCGAGCGCTCTGAGAAAATGAAGCCACTTGATTATATTTTTGACTTTCCCAGAAAAATAAGTAAGTATTAACACTTCTAATCCTGAAACAAAGCGCTCAAAAATGAAACGTTCAAATCGGCTTGCTTGGATAGGAGCGATCGCTTGTGCAATTTGAGTGATGTTATGTGTGCTTAAATAGCCATAATATCCCCGTTCAACCCGCGTGCAAAGAAGGTTTAGGTAGCTTTTTATTATCGTTGTAGTTGCCATGTTCAGCATGAGAACTACAACGAGTTTAACCTTTTGTATTACCGAGAATGATAATTTCCTCTGCCCTTAGCAATGTGTCAGCGATCGCGAGGATTTTACTTAGTTCGCTTTCATTAGGCAATGACAGTAATATCTGCACTAGTAAGCGCTACCTGATTCGAGAACTGGGCTATCTGAACTTGTGCAGCACTACCAACCCCATCTTTATCAAAGAATAGGTTCCCCGTAGTTCGATCGTAGATAAAGCGATCGCCTGCAATTGTCGCACTAGTCCCAAGTCGGAATAAGCTCGAATCCAGTACCGTATCCTGAGATTGGCTCAGTCCAAATTCTGTTTTAGAAACGAAGATAGTATCATCTCCAACAGTAAAATCAGTAATAGTGTCATAGCCTCCAGTGCGAGTATCAGCCAGGTTGAAGCTATCTCGACCAATTCCACCAGTCAATATATCTCGACCAACTCCACCAGCGAGTACATCGTCACCTGCACCACCAAGCAAGGTGTCATTGCCTGAGTTACCAAAAAGGCGATCATTGCCATCAACTCCATTCAAGATGTTAGCGCCAGTATTTCCCGTCAGGATGTTATTAAGGCTGTTACCAGTACCATTGATTGCTGAACTTCCACTCAGGGTCAAGTTTTCTAGGTTATTTCCCAACACCCAACTCACTGAAGACTTAACTAAATCTGTGCCTGCATTTAAATCTTCAGTAACAGTATCGCTAAGGTTGTCTACAGTATAAATGTCATTGCCAACTCCACCGCCGAGACTATCAATTCCCGCACCTCCGTCTAAGCTATCGTCACCCGCACCACCCAACAAGGTGTCATTGCCAGAACCACCAATTAGGCTATCGTTGCCATCAACTCCATTCAAGATATTAGCGGCACTATTTCCTGTGAGAATGTTATTAAGGTTGTTACCAGTACCATTGATTGCTGAAGTTCCAGTCAGAATCAAGTTCTCTAGGTTATTTCCC
Source organism: Nostoc sp. DedQUE04 (assembly GCF_034530995.1). Taxonomy (NCBI): domain Bacteria; kingdom Bacillati; phylum Cyanobacteriota; class Cyanophyceae; order Nostocales; family Nostocaceae; genus Nostoc; species Nostoc sp. DedQUE04. The sequence goes on from NZ_JAVRCA010000085.1 coordinate 24,685, forward strand.
AACACCCAACTCACCGAAGACTTAACTAAATCTGTGCCTGCATCTAAGCCTTCAGTAACAGTATCGCTGAGGCTGTCTATGATGTAAATATCATCGCCGACTCCACCATCTAAGCTGTCATTGCCAACTCCACCATCCAAAGTGTCATTGCCTGCACCACCCAACAAGGTATCATTGCCGTCACTACCAATCAGGCTATCATTGCCATCAACTCCATTCAAAGTGTTAGCGGCAGTATTCCCAATTAAGATGTTATTAAGGCTGTTACCAGTACCATTGATTGCCAAGCTTCCAGTTAGGGTCAAATTTTCCAGGTTATCTACCAACACCCAACTCACCGAAGACTTAACTAAATCTGTGCCTGCATTTAAAGCTTCAGTAATCGCATCGTTGAGGTTGTCTACGATGTAAGTTTCATTGCCGATTCCACCATTGAGACTATCTGCTCCCAAACCTCCATCTAAGGTGTCATTGCCTGCACCACCCAACAAGGTATCATTGCCGTCATCACCAATCAGGCTATCATTGCCATCAACTCCATTCAAAGTGTTAGCGGCAGTATTCCCAATTAAGATGTTATTAAGGCTGTTACCAGTACCATTGATTGCTGTGCTTCCAGTTAGGGTTAAGTTTTCCAGATTAGCTCCCAACACCCAACTCACAGAAGACTTGACTAAATCTGTGCCTGCACTGGCAGATTCAATAATAGTGTCGCCGATGCTGTCCACAGTATAAGTGTCATTGCCTTTACCACCAATGAGACTGTCATCTCCTGTACCACCATCTAAGAAATCATTTCCATCGCCGCCATCGAGGGTGTCGTTATCACCTAGTCCGTTGAGCGTGTCATTGCCCAGTAATCCTGAGATAATATCCTTGTTCACCGTACCAGTCAAGTTGTCTGCAACTGAAGTACCAGTAATTTCATTAGGAAATTGACTAATGGTATTAGCCACTGTTAATGCAAAAACATCGCTGACAGTTGCCGTTCCATCACTGGCTATAACTTTGATGTTGAAGCTACCAACGTTGTTATTTGTGGGAGTACCACTAAAGGTAGTGCCGTTGAAAGTTAACCAAACAGGAAGTGGATTACCATTTTCCAAAGTTGCGGTGTAAACGAGATTATCTCCCGCATCCACATCACTGAAGGTATTTGCTGGCACCACAAAGCTAAAAGCAGTGTCTTCTGTAGCAATTTGGTCAGCGATCGCATTACTCACAACCGGAGCATCATTGATATTAGCGATCGCTAGACCAAATACACTACTGGCGGTAGCTCCATCCTTATCAGTTGCGGTAACTTTGAGGCTGAGGCTGCCCACATTTTGATTTAATGGCGTGCCGCTAAAAGTGCGCGTGGTTGGATTAAAGCTTAACCAAGTCGGCAATGGATTGCCGTTACTGAGGCTAGCAGTATAGGTCAGGGTGTCGCCTGCATCGACATCGCTGAAGGTGGTTGTTGGTACGGTAAAGTTGAAGATGGCGTCTTCTGTTGCTGTTTGGTCAGCAATAGTACCTAATGCTTTTGGGGCATCGTTAATATTGTTGACTCCGATCGCGATCGCTTTCTCGTAGAATAAGCCATCCTGATCTGTGGTGCGTAAACGGATGTTGTAGCTATTCTTGGTTTCGTAGTCCGGCGAACTATTAATCCGTAACTCGTTACCAACAATCGTGAAGGCGCTGTTATCGGTGCTGCCTGTACCGGAAACTAGGCTATAGGTGTGGGTATTGTTTGCATCGGGATCAACAGTGCTAAAGTTAGCAATTACTGTGTTGGCAGGAACATTCTCGTTAACACTAGTGGCATTAAGACTCAGGTCAGTGGGGGTACTGTTCAGGTCAAGGGCAAAAAGTTCATCTCCGGTATTGCCGTTGTTAGCAAAAAAGTAGAGTTTGTTATTAAGGTAAGTTAGGTTGTAAGGATTTGAGCCACCCATACCAGGGTAGATATCCTTGACGCGGACAGTACCAGCTTCAGTACCATCACTTTTCCACAGTTCCCGACCCCCACTGCCGTCGGTTGCACTGAAGTAAAGCGTGCCGTTGGCATTCGTCAGATAGAATGAATCAGAACTACTCGTGCCAGGGTTAATATCCTTGACGCGGACAGTACCAGCCTCTGTACCATCGCTCTTCCATAGCTCCCGACCCCCACTGCTGTCATAGGCAACGAAGTACAGCGTGCCATTGACATTCGTCAGAAAGTATGGATTAGAGCTACCCGTGCCAAGGTAGATATCCTTGACACGGACAGTACCAGCCTCGGTGCCATCACTCTTCCATAGTTCAGTACCTCCACTGCTGTCATAGGCATTGAAGTACAGGGTGCCGTTGACATTTGTCAGATTTGTATCCGCGCTAAGGTAAATATCCTTGACGCGGACAGTACCAGCCTCGGTGCCATCACTCTTCCACAGTTTATAACCAGCACTACCGTCAGTTGCAATAAAGTACAGCGTGCCGTTGACATTCGTCAGTAAGTATGGGTTAGAGCTACCCGTGCCAAGGTAGATATCCTTGACGCGGACAGTACCAGCTTCAGTACCATCACTCTTCCACAGTTCAGAGCCGCTACTGCTGTCAGTGGCAACAAAGTACAGCGTGCCATTGACATTCGTTAGATTTTGCGGTGAAGAACTACCCGTACCGAAGACGATATCCTTGACGCGGATAGTACCAGCCTCAGTACCATCACTCTTCCACAGTTCAGAGCCGCTACTGCTATCGGTGGCAACAAAGTATAGTGTGCCGTTGACATTTGTCAAATATGCCAAGTAAAAGCTATTCGTGCCAGAGTAGATATTCTTGACGCGGACAGTACCAGCCTCGGTGCCATCGCTCTTCCACAGTTCCCTGTCTCCACTGCTGTTGGTGGCAACTAAGTACAGTATGCGGTTGACATTTGTCAGATTTTCTGGCGAAGAGCTATTCTTACCAGGGTAGATATCCTTGACACGGACGGTACCAGCTTGGGTGCCATCACTCTTCCACAGTTCAGAGCCACTAATGCCGTCGTTGGCAACGAAGTATAGCGTGCCGTTGACATTTGTTAGAGATGTTGGGCTAGACGAGAGTGTAGCAGGATTAATATCCTTGACGCGGACAGTACCAGCATCAGTGCCATCACTCTTCCAAAATTCCTCACCCCCACTGCTACCATAGGCACTGAAGTACAGCGTACCGTTGATGTTCGTCAGATTTTCTGGGCTAGAGCCATCAGTGCCAGAGAAGATATCTTTAACGCGGACAGTACCAGCCTCGGTGCCATCACTCTTCCACAGCTCCCTGTCTCCACTGCTGTCGGTGGCAACAAAGTACAGTGTGTCCTTGAAATTCGTCAGATTTGCTATTGAATAACTATTCGCGCCAGAGACGATACCCTTGACGGGCAAAGTACCAGCCTCGGTACCATCACTCTTCCACAGTTGATAGCCCCAACTGCTATCGTGGGCAGTGAAGTACAGCGTACCGTTGATATTCGTCAGATTTTCTGGGGTAGAACCACCTGTGCCAGGGTAGATATCCTTGACACGGATAGTACCAGCCTCGGTGCCATTACTCTTCCACAGTTCATAGCCATCACTGTTGTCACGAGCAACGAAGTACAGTGTGCTGTTGACATTCGTCAGATTGAACGGTAAAGAGCTACCTGTGCCAGTATAAATATCCTTGACACGGACGGTACCAGTTTCAGTACCATCACTCTTCCAAAGTTCAGTGCCCCCAGTGCTGTCGGTGGCAACAAAGTACAGTGTGCCGTTGACATTTGTTAGATATGCTGGGTTAGAGCTACCTGTGCCAGTATAAATATCCTTGACACGGACAGTACCAGCTTCAGTACCATCACTCTTCCAGAGTTCATAGCCACTACTGCTGTCACGAGCAACGAAGTACAATGTCCCATTGACATTCGTTAGAAAGGTCGGACTAGAGCCAGCCGTACCAGGATAAATATCTTTGACGCGCACGGTACCAGCTTGGGTGCCATCACTCTTCCACAATTCCTCACCACCACTGGTGTCGCTGGCAACAAAGTAAAGTGTGCCGTTGATATTCGTCAGGTATTTGGGGGAAGAACTACTTGTACCACTATAAATATCCTTAACGCGGACAGTACCAGCTTCAGTGCCATCACTCTTCCACAGTTCATAACCCCCACTGCCGTCGGTGGCACTGAAGTACAGTGTACCGTTGACATTCGTCAGATATTGCGGAATAGAGCCACTTGTGCTAGGATTAATATCCTTGACGCGCACAGTACCAGCCTCGGTGCCATCACTCTTCCAGAGTTCATAGCCCGCAGTAGTGTCATAGGCAATGAAGTACAGCGTGCCGTTGACATTCGTCAGATATGATGGGCCGGAGGAAGCTCCGTTAATATTGATATCTTTGATGAGGATAATCGATGGTTCTTCTGCTGGCATAACCGTTTTTCCTTAAACTTCTAGATTCAGAATCACAAGGGAAATCAGGCGTTAGTAGACGCCCCAATTGCGATCGCTATTTTTCTTGCTATGTAAATATGCGATGCGATCGCTTAACTCCCAAGCTTCGCTTTTTTTTAAATTAAACAGCCTCGGCAAATATGTCTAATTTTATACTTGATTTAGATAAAGCTCATTTGGTTTAGTTAATATAAGCACTCCATATCAACCAATATCGACACGGATATGAACATAACCCGTTGGAAGGAATGAAAGAGAAATCTTGGTGATTGTCTCGATTCAACTTAGCCGATCCTCGTAAATTGGTGTTTGCATAGCGTGTCCTAAAGGACAAGGTATTGATAAAGTTAATTATATTTTTGACTTTGCCTGAAAAATAAGTAAGTATTAACAGTGATATTCAAAGGCTATGAAAGTCGAAAATGAAACGTCCAAATCGCCTTGCTTGGATGGGAGCGATCGCACTGGCTGCGATCGTTTTACTTAGTTTGTTCGCGGCTCCCAATAATACTAAAATTAACGCTGGCTCTACCTATAACCGTAACTCTGATGGCTATGGTGCTTGGTACGCTTTTATGCAACAACAGGGAATTTCTATCAAGCGTTGGCAAAAGCCTTTTAGTGATATTCAGCCAGAGAACAACCCAGTTACTCTGCTACAAGTAGGCGGCTATCCCAGAGAAACCACACTAGATAGTCAAGAGCGGGAATGGGTAGAGAAAGGGAATACTTTGGTAATTTTGGGTGCAAAGGCGCGGGTTACAGAAGCGGAGTTTAGCACTATGCAAAAATCTCCTGAAGGTGATATTAAAATTGATACACGTAGACGATATAAAAAAGCTAACTCTAAGCAAGTTAATTTAGGCGATCGCTTTGGTGCTGTTGTCTGGAAAGAAAATTACAAAAAAGGAAAAGTGATTTTTTCTACCACTCCTTATTTAGCTGCCAACGCCTATCAAGATTATTTAAGTAATTTCAAGTATTTAGCTAGTTTGGTTACTGAAAAAAGTAACACAGTCTTTGTCGATGAATATATCCACGGCTATAAAGATGCCGATGTCAGGAAGAAAGAAAGCGAAGGAGATTTATCTAGCTTTTTTGCCAACACTCCTTTACTTCCAATCTTGATACAAGTAGGTATCCTGCTATTAGTGCTAGTTTGGGCGCAGAATCGCCGCTTTGGCAAGCCAGTAGCTTTAGATACACCAGTTGTAGATAATAGCGAAGCATACATCCAAGCTTTAGCCGGGGTGTTGCAGAAAGCTGATACCACCGACTTTGTTGTTGAAATGGTGGGTAAACAAGAACAACTAGAACTCCAAAAAGTCTTGGGATTAGGGCAAGTACTATTAGAACGTCAAGCCTTGATCGATTTCTGGATGGAAAAAACAGGTGCAAGTGCAGCCGAACTAGATGCAGTTTTAAAGCTACAATCTCGCAAACAACCCATCAGCGAACGAGACCTGTTAAGCTGGTTGGGAAAATGGCGAAGCATTAGACTAATTCGTAATACTTCGGCTACGCTCAGTACAAGTTCGTAATTCGTAATTCGTAATTATTTTTTTGGAATTGTACTCTGCGTTGGTTATTTATCAATAAAAAATATGAGTGAAACACATCCTATTTTAATTCGTCTTGGTCAAGGTCTTAATCAAGTAATTGTCGGACAATCTAGCTTAATACAGCAACTCTTAGTAGCGCTGCTAGCGGGTGGGCACGTAATTTTAGAAGGAGTACCGGGAACTGGTAAAACCCTACTCGTAAAAGTGTTAGCGCAGTTAATTCAAGGGGATTTTCGCCGGATTCAATTAACACCTGATGTTTTACCTTCAGATATTACTGGTACTAATATTTTTGACTTGAATAGCCGCAATTTCACATTGAAAAAAGGGCCAATATTTACTGAAGTATTGCTAGCAGACGAAATCAACCGTACTCCGCCCAAGACACAAGCGGCGCTGCTAGAAGCAATGGAAGAGATGCAGGTAACACTGGATGGTGAAAGTTTGCCTTTACCAGATTTATTTTGGGTAATTGCAACCCAAAATCCCCTAGAATTTGAGGGTACTTATCCTTTACCAGAAGCACAGTTAGACAGATTTTTATTTAAGCTGATGGTAGATTACCCCGATCAAGCTGCTGAAAAGCAAATGTTACTCAATCGTCAGGCAGGTTTTGCAGCACGACGTTTAGATATTAGCCGTTTGAAACCAATTGCAACAGTAGCCGACATTTTGCAAGCACGACAAGCAGTCAAAGAAGTTAAAGTATCAGAAGCGATCGTTGATTATTTGTTGGCGTTGGTGAGAACATCGCGTCAATATCCCGATTTAACTTTGGGTGCATCACCCCGCGCTACTGGTGCTTGGTTGCAGACATCTCAAGCATTAGCGTGGTTAGCGGGAAGGGATTTTGTAACGCCAGATCATGTAAAAGCAGTTGCATCACCGTTGCTACGTCATCGTCTCATATTGAAACCAGAAGCGATGCTGGATGGTTTACAAATGGATGCGGTAATTGCGTCGGTAATTAATCAAGTACCAGTTCCAAGGTAAAAAAATTAAACCTCTGACGTAAATCCCTCTTATCTCAATTTTGGGAGAAGGGGAGTTGTTTCACCAAGACATAGCGATCGCCATCACAACATTACTGATAAAATATGCAAAATGCGAGAACTTTACCCAGCGATCGAGCCTTACTTAGAAGGTAGTTTACAAGTTTCCGACCTTCATACTATCCATTTTGAAGAGTCAGGAAACCCGCAAGGTCAACCCATCGTTTTGCTGCATGGGGGCCCCGGTGGTGGATGTCCAGCTTTTTATCGGCAATATTTCCACCCCGAAAAATGGCGGTTAGTCATGTTTGACCAACGCGGTTGTGGTCAAAGTACTCCCCATGCTGAATTACGAGAAAACACCACTTGGGATTTAGTTAGTGATATCGAAAAACTGCGCCAACATTTAGGTATAGAAAAGTGGGCGGTTTTCGGTGGTAGTTGGGGTAGCACTTTGTCGTTAGCTTACAGTCAAACCCATCCCTCTCGATGCACAGGATTAATTCTGCGTGGCATCTTCATGCTGAGACAAAAAGAGTTGCGCTGGTTTTATCAAGAGGGTGCTAGTTATATTTTTCCTGATGCTTGGGAAGAATATCTCAAACCAATTCCCATAGATGAACATGACGATTTAATCGCAGCATATTACAAACGTTTGACCAATCCAGATTTAGAAATTCAATTAACAGCAGCGCGTGCTTGGTCAATTTGGGAAGCTAGTACCAGTAGACTTTTCTTCGATCCTGAACTCATGCAAAAGTTTGGCGAGAGTGAATTTGCTTCCGCTTTCGCACGTATTGAATGCCATTACTTTATGAATAAGGGATTTTTGGAAACAGAAGATCAATTACTCTTAAATGTAGACCGCATCCGCCATATTCCGGCTGTAATTGTTCAGGGACGCTATGATGTAGTCTGCCCGATGATATCAGCTTGGGAATTACATCGAGCTTGGCCAGAAGCGGAATTTATAGTGGTTCCTGATGCCGGACATTCGATGAGTGAACCAGGAATTTGCAGTGCTTTGATTGAGGCAACAGATAATATTTAATTCGGTTGAATATTTAGCCTGTGGGATGGGAGAGTTCGCTAAAGGAGTGGATGTAAGACCAAACTCACGACAATAAATCTTTAGCAGGATGCTAGGTAAATTCAAGCTGACATTCCCAATTATTTTTGCGGCAAAAGATGAGGAATTTTTATCATCTGTTATCACGACCATTCCCCCACTGGGGGCCGCGAATGACAGTTCCACTGGGCATAGTGGTGTTCCAAATCAAATTCATTCCTCGGCAAATCAAGCCGTCATCGGTATGAGCGCCTCTGAAATCAGCTTCTGCGAGAATAGCATTTTCAAGACTTCCCATTTGAACTTCCCAGAAATGGCCAAACGTGGCATTCATCTCACTCAAAATGCTATCCCGCAAGTCGGCTTTATCGAAGGAACTTTGCGTTACATTAGCAGCAAACAAATTAGCATCGTGGATAATTGCTCCTTCCAAACAACAACTTTCCAAGAAAATACCACCCAAATCGGCTCCAGTCAAATCGGCTCCAATCAGATAGACACTACGCAAATCAGCGCCTCGCAGGTTGATATCTTGCAAAACCACACCATCAAGATCGAGTCCACTATGTTTGGAGCGGCGAAATCCATAGAGTCCATAATGAGCCAATTTGATTCCAGCAAAGTTACGTTCCCCATCAGCATAGCGCTCCAGCAACTCTTCAGCAGTAATTTCCCAGACCATTATTTACCTCCCGCATTAATTAACATAAACCTCGTCTACGTTGAAACCCGTAGTTTTTCCTCATCTTCTTCAAGATG
>NZ_JAVRCA010000086.1:0-32693 GCF_034530995.1 Nostoc sp. DedQUE04
TAATACTTATGTACTAGTAATTAGCGATCGCATTGTGCCAGTTGCGTAAGTCCTGCCAGTAATGCTAGATTTCCGTTATTGGCAACACTTCAGGGTAATTTATGAACAAAGGTGAACTAGTGGATGCTGTAGCAGCAAAGACCAACATCACAAAAAAGCAAGCTGATGAAGTGATTAGTGCTTTTTTGTCAGTCGTTACTGAGGCTGTGGCTAATGGAGATAAGGTAACGCTGGTAGGCTTTGGCTCATTCGAGCGAAGGGAACGCTCCGAACGTGAAGGGCTGAATCCAAAAACTAAAGAGAAAATTACGATTCCAGCTACCAGAATACCTGCGTTTTCTGCTGGCAAGGCGTTTAAAGAAAAAGTAGCGCCATAGATGAATTGCTTTACCACTAGCAATCCAATCACTGCAAAGCTGTAGTGTTCGCTGTTTTCAAGGCTGCGTGGGGCAACGTTAGAGGGAACGTGAGTGTTGAATTGCAGATGTTAAACAAGCGCGATGGCGTAACCGCCCGCTAAGAATGCGATCGCTGCATTTATTTTGGGCATTCTGAAAAGATAGCGTTTACTGAAGAAAATCATGTTTAAAGGATTTGGTCGCCCCAAGAAAAAATCAGTACTTGAAGAGAATGAACTGACCACAGGGATTGTTCAGCATCCAGTTACGGGACTTTGGCAGACATGGATATCATTTACAGGTAATGATATTCAATGTATTACCGCCCATGCGAACCCTGATGATGCTGACCGGGTAGCGAAACAGATTGCTGATGCTTGGAGTGAAGGGAAACATAAAACTGGGGAAGAGGTGACAGCTTTTATTAAATCTCTGCCGACTGATGGTGTCATAGACCCATTACCCCAAAATATTGTGATGCAACTGAGTCAACAGGCATTAAGCGCAAGGAAGTAAGAAAGAGCGAACGCTCTAAATTGAATCATCCAAAAACCTGCATTCCAGGTCGAAAAAGCCTTGCCCTGTATAGTCTTGATAATTTGATACAGTAGGAACAAAAAATTCGTGTTTGGTAGCGAGAAATTATGCCTTTTGAGGTTATCTCGCAGCAAAAAACACATATCTCGGCTCAATGCCCGCTTGATTCCATCGCACTTACATTCTTCAAATAAACATTACCTAGCCCAGAAGATAGATACATTTTTGAAAAGTTGAAGCACACTTGTAAGAGCAAGTTTAACTATTCAATAATGATCTGACGATGTGGCTAAAATTTGGTGTAAATGAAGAAGGTATCTTGATACTCGACTTTATCCATTTTTTTCACAACGCGATCGCTTAATCTGAAACCTTTGTAAGACAGGAGTTTTACTTTTTTAGCTTCATCGACGATCTATCACGTGGAAAAAGTATTTGCCAAAAAGCTAGGGTTTTTGCCGGATAAAGAAAGCGAGTTCTTAATTTTGGATAAAGTCGAGCTTAGGAGAGGGTTATGCTCCAAGCTAGACGAGAGTAAGTGGATAAGGTTTTTTGATTTGATGGTTTACCCTGCATTTTCCACTGCGCCTAATGCTTTGAGGGTGGCAATTTTGGCATCTGTTAAACCTTTAATACCTGTGATGTTCATGCTTTCGTAGGGACGATCACTTTTTAGCGTTTTGAGACATTCCTCTGTTTCGATATTCCAAAGTTTGATGCTTCCATCTGCACTACCACTTACTAGCATTTGCCCATTTGAACTTAAACATATTGAGTTAATATGGCTTGGATATCCGTTTAGAGTTTTAAAAGATTTACCAGCATTTATATTCCACAACGTGATAACCCAATCACCAGTACTGCCAGCTAACATTTTCCAGTCTGAACTAATAGCAGCTATCCGTACCCAGTTAGTATTTTGTGATAGGATTTTAAGGCACTTACCATTCTGAACATCCCAAAACTTTAATGTTTGGTCATGACAGCCACTCAATAAAGTTGTGCCATCTTGATTAAAGGCAAGTATCTGTACACGAAACTTATGTCCTTGCAAGGTTTTAAGGCATTTACCTGTCTGAATATCCCAAAGCTTAATAGTTCCGTAGTCATCACCACTAGCAAGAATTTGACCATTAGGACTGAAAGTAACTGTCCATACCCAATTAGTATGTCCCTGTAAAGTTTTGATGCATTGACCAGTACTAGTGTGCCACAGCTTTACTGTCAAGTCAGGACTACTACTAGCAAGAATTTGACCATTAGGACTAAAAGTAATTGACCACACCCAGTAAGTATGTCCTTGTAAGGTTTTGAGGCATTTACCAGTTTGGACATTCCACAACTTAATTGTTTGGTCACTACTGCTACTGGCAAGAATAGTGCCACAAGGACTAAAAGCAACTGACCATATATGATTGCTATGCCCCTGCAAACTTTTAATAAGTTGGCTAGTTTTTATATCCCATAGCTTAACTGTATAGTCTCCACTAGTACTAGCGAGAATAGTGTCATTAGGGCTAAAGGCAACTGAACGAACCGAGCTGTTATAACCTTGCCAAGTTTTCAAAAGTTGACCAGTATTTATATCCCACAGATTAACCTTCTCATCGTGACCACCACTCATAAGGGTTTTACCATCTGGACTGAAAGCAACTGCTCGTACCGAGTCAGTGTGTTCCTCAAAAGTGTAAAGGCATCGACTCATAAGAATATCCCATAACTTTACAGTCCTATCTTCGCTACTACTAGCAAGCATTTGACCATTAGGACTAAAAGCAACTGACCGTACCCAATGAGTATGTCCAGAGAGAATTTTGATACATTCAGCTGTATTTATATCCCATAACCTTATTGTATGATCGTTACTACTGCTAACTACAGTTTGGCCATCTGGACTAAAAGCAACCGACCAAATCCAATCAGTATGCCCCTTAAAAGTTTTCAGGCATTGACTAGTGTTTACATCCCATAGTTTTACTGTTTTACCACCACCACTGAGTAACTTTTTACCATCTGGACTAAAGGTAACGGACTTGACTATATCACCATCACCGTATTGTAAATCTGTTAGATATTTACCAGTATCAATTTGCCATATGATTATTGTACCGTCGTGGCTACTACTAGCTAAAGTTTGAGCAGTGGGATTGAAGGCAACTGATGAGACATGCTTAGTATGTCCTTGCAAAGTTTTCAAACATTGACCAGTGTGTATATCCCATAATTTCACTGTATGGTCTTCACTGCCACTAGCAAGCATTTTACCATTAGGGTTAAAAGTGACTGCTCGTACCCAATTAGTATGTCCTTTGCAAATTAATATTTGTTGATTATCTGTAACTTGCCATAAGCGAATTTCCCCCTTAGAATCACCTGTAGCAAAAGTTTTTCCATCAGGGCTAAATTCCACTGTTTGGATATTACTAAATGTTTCACAAAAGATAGAATCGATAAGATTCGCTCTCGTCAAATTGGTATAACGTAAACTAGCATCTAATAAATTAGCATTTTTAATCACAGCAGTACTTAAATCTCTCCCCTCCAGTGCAGCTTTATCAATCTTTGTCACCAAAGTCGCGGCATTTCCTCCAACATAACCTACCTCATTCTCACTTCTAGAGCGCGTCTCCTCAATTACCTTAATAATCGTCTTCTTTACCTCAACATCAACCATCGGTAAAAGTAAATCCATGACTGCTTTTGTAAGTGGCAATCGCCCAAAAGTCTGTTTTAACTTATCCAAAGACTCACTTCCAAATTCCCTTAGTGGCGCGTTCCCTAAAGGGGTTGCCGCAGGCATCGCCATACTACATCCAGTATCATCTAATTGACGTGAAAAATAACCAGACCAAGTATAATCAACAGGTACTATGGTATTATTTACACATGATTGTGCTTGTGCTAATTCAGTAAAATCGCTAGCTAATACCCCTAACTCTGCTGCAAATTTATATGCCACGAAAAACTCTAACAGCGAACGATGCGCTGGAGTATAATCACCATCAGCATTACGCACAAGCATCGTCTGCGCCATCATGTCATAATGCCAGTGGTCTAAATCCTTCTCTTGTTGCACAACATAACCAAATAAACGGCGAATGCGTTCTGGGAACAGACGATAATTCAAGCTCATTTGATCAGTAGACAGCATTTCCCAGGAAAGTTCGCACAAAAAGTAAAGTTTGTCTGCTAGTGAAGTAAAAGTACGCTCCGCTTTAATGTCTCGTTCCATCTTGCGTCGCACTGCGTACAGATAAACCCGTGACATATCCACAGGTTTACCCGCCTCAATATCAGGTAATGCTTCCAAAATTAACTCTGTCATCACTGGGCGACGGGCTAAATCCAATAATTGTGGATTGCCCATCACTTGTTTAACTGTCGCTGGTGATGCTTGGTATGACAAACAGGCGCAAATTTGCTCATCGTTGAATTTCTCTAGTTCCAGTACTTCAAATTGTGGTGCTTCTCTAGTTAGTTTGGCTGTGGAGGCTTGCAGTTCTGCATTCAGCAAATGCCATCCTTGTTTGGCTTCTGGGAAATGCTCACTACGACAGGTAAGTATAATTTTAGAACCTGGAACTACCACCCTCGCTAGTTCCCAGAAGTTATTAATCATTTGTTGGCGATCAATTCTTGCTGCCATTTCGTCAAAGCCATCAAAAATTAGCAGCAACTTACCCATGCGGTTAAGTTGGTCAAAAACTTGGCTAGTAAAGCGGATATTATGTTGGGAAAAAAAGAACCCTGCCAAAACGTTCTCCACATTTAGCGCCCTGGCAAAGTCACCTAGAGTAATTACTAGAGGAAGTCGGGGACGTTCAAGTCCGCGTCTTTGTTTATCACGGTAATCTTGCAGTGCCATCCAAGCATAGTGAAAGACAAACCAAGTTTTCCCCGTACCGAATTCTCCAAGTATAGAAATATGCTCCTTTGCTGGAACATCTAACCATTTATCAATGTAACCATCAATCCAGCCATCTTCCTGTTCATATCGACTTACCCCAATTCGCTGCTTGGTAATTGGGTCAATTTCTTCTTTTGTACAAGCAAGTGGTACATAGTTAATATCTATTTTTCGGCGTTTAATTTCCGTTTCTAACCAGTCAAGATATTCACTGAAGTCAGCATCCAAGTCAATCAGTTCGTCAAATGTAAAGCAGTTAAGGTAACGATTTTCCTCTTTTTTGACTTCATCCCTTGCAGCACGGGAAATCAGACGAGTAGTTACCAGCCAACCTTCATCAGTTTTTTGCTCATTAACAGAGGAGCGCAATGCTATGACATCACTCAGTCCAACTTCTCCAGCAACACCACGCACAAGAATGCGCTCAAATCGATTACGTCTAACTTGAATGCGGATAATCCACTCAAAATAGCTATCTTTCCATACCTCATGGTTTTCAAATCTGTAATGATTTAATGTTTCTAACCAACCTCGCATTTGCTGAGCGAGGACAAACAGTTTCACTTCTGCTTGTATGGATACACAAACGAATTGTTCTTCAACTTTTGTGTAAGCATTTGAACAGTCTTTTAATAACTCTGCGTTGCCAATAGAATCTAACTTTTGTGGTGCTTCATTGCTGGAAGTATTTTGTTTTTCCCATTCTCGTATTAGCAATGTGAGTAATTGACTATACTTACCAGGCCCTTTGCCTTTAATACCAAATTTTCTATAAATTCCAATCAGTCTATTGCGAACAGCGGTATCAGAAATATTAAGCTTTCTCGCTATTTGCACTTCAGTGTAATCACTACTAAGTATTTTTTCAAAGAAAACAGTCTTTTCGTTTAAGTTAAGTTGATACTTGCTTGCTATCTTTTCTAAAAACTCACGAGACCGCAACATAAACAGACTTTAATTGGCGATTGAGAACTAATATACCTCAAATCGCTCTGCTTTAAGAATTTTCTCTGATAATTAGAGTTATCTCTGTTCTTGTTCACTTAAAGTTTAGCGATATCTCTGTATCAGGAATGCTTGAATTTAATTAAGTAACTTGAGTCCTTTTTGAGACTTTCGCCGACGCACTTATCAATTAAGTTGAGCGTTGTGGTTGTACGACGCACAAGTACACACATCGTTGCGTTTGATCGCATTACCCTCAAGATGCTTTGCATTAAGTGAACATAGCAATCGAGAATGGTTCACCGCCTTGAGTCTAGACTGTCAAATTCTAGTCAGTGCTGGCAATGAGTAAATAGTACAGCTAAAAACAAAACTTGTCCGCATATCTAACGTAATTTTGAGGAGGATTTAAAACACGAGTTCACTCAATCGTCCACTTTCTGCTGCTAATTCACTGCAATTTTATGGAGTCAGGTATGTTGCTACCTTATTTTATCAGAGATGAACTTCCTATTATCTTGGTGTCCATACCAATCTACTCTTTACCGTGCTTTCGACTGAAAGATTATGCCAATGCTGTACGCCAAGCTGGAGGCAAGGCTATTCTACTTACGGCAGAAGAGTTCGACGCACAACTTCTCAAGTTGTGTAGCGGAGTAGTCCTGACTGGTGGTGGGGATATTAATCCAGAACGCTACGGTGGTGAAAAGCATTTGACAACCTACGGCATTGATGATGACCGTGACAAATGGGAAATTGCGATCGCTGAATTTGCTTTAGTTCACCATATCCCCCTTCTTGGCATCTGCCGTGGATTGCAGGTTATGGCTGTAGCAACTGGCGGCAGACTTTTCGCCCACCTCCCAGACCATTTTAATCAAATCTCCCATCGCTTTCACACTCTGGGGCAAACTTACCCTAGTATGCACCAGATTAACGTCAAGTGTGGAAGCCGCTTGGCTCAAATCACAGGCAGCGAAACTTTTGACGCACCATCTTGGCATCACATGGCTGTTGAAACACTTCCTCAATGCTGGAATACTTTAGCCCACGCACCAGATGGTGTCATAGAGGCTATTGAATATCAGGATCATCCTTTTTGCTTAGGTACACAATGGCACCCAGAACTAGGCAATCAGATCGAAAACCAACGAATTTTTGCTGCTTTTATTAAGGCAGCACATTGCTTTAAAAGCTATTAATTTTCTCATGTCGGAGGATAACGTGTCTAAAGTGATTTCAAGCGATTTGCATAATCTAGACATATCTGGTACAGATATAAATGACTATAGCGAGTATTACAACGGCTTATTTTATGAGTTTTATAGGGAAGGCAGAGAGTCTTTTTACGCTATTCAAGACCAGACACAAGACTTCCTTTTTTATCTGAAATTAGCCGAAGAAATTGGTACTAGTTCCTCAATCTTGGAACTGGGGTGTGGCAATGGTAGGATTGCAATTCGCCTTAGTAAGCTTGGCTTTCGAGTGACAGGAATCGATATTGCCCGACCAATGTTAGAAGAAGCCCGAAGAAATTCCAACCAGATTGAATGGGTTGAAGGTGATGTACGCGACTTTGATCTAAGAAGGAAATTCCAGTTGATCATGTTTCCCTTCGATGGACTTCAGCATCTATTGAATATTGAGGATATAGAAGCGGGGCTAGCCTGCATCAGAAAGCATCTAGAAGAAGGTGGCAAATTTATCATCGATATCACCAATCCAACTTCCAAATATCTGGCAAATATCTTGTTTGAAAACGGCAGGAGGCTTGATTCTGTTTTTCCAAATCCTAACGGGCAAGGAACTGTAGTTGTCACGCAAACTCGCCAATACGACGATGCTAACCAGATCCTGAAGTTGAAAAAATTCTTCTATTTCAGTGAGTCCAAAGAAGAAGTAGTCAAAGAAGTTGCATTTAGAGTGTATTTTCCGAAAGAACTTGAGCTACTTTTGAGAGCGAACGGATTTGAGATTGAGAGACGATTTGGTAATTATCAAGGCTGTGATTTTAAATCCGATTCCCCAAAATTGATCTTTGTCGTTCGCAAGATATAGACAACATATATTTCTATTCCAAGACTTTCTGTTTTCTTTAGAGGTAGGTTATGAGTATTTGTGACTTTGATTGCAAGATCGTGGACATGATAGACCTTTCGCTAGCAGATCCCCAGGATGGCGCACCTCAACGCTTCAAAGATGAACTACGTGCCAACTTGGAAAATCCCAGATTCGATTTCTATCCAAATAAAATTGGGGAACCAGAACTGCAAGAGGCGATCGCCATTCACTACAGCCAAGAATATAAAGTAAGCCTTGACTTTGATACCAATATCTGTATAACTGCTGGGGGTTGGCAGGCTTTAACCGTTTGTCTGCAAGCGATGGGTCAAGCAGGTGATGTCGTTGCCTATATAGAGCCTGTCTTTCATGGAATTCCCAAAATAATTAAAGTTGTGGGAATGAAGCCTTACCCACTACCAATGAAAGCAATTTTAGGATCTGATGCTGACTTAGAGAAAACTTTTCAATTTCTTTCTGGTGCAATTTTCCTCCTAAATAGCCCACACAACCCCACTGGAACTATTGTTTCACCCAAACAACTTAGAGCGATCGCCCAAGCTGCTCAAACTTATAATGTCAAGGTTGTGTCTGATTTTGTTTTCAAAGATATTTATGAAGATCAACAACCTCGTAGCTACCTTGAGTACGATTCTACAGCACTTGAGGTGTGCAGTTTCTCAAAGACATTCCGCATGAGTGGATGGCGATGCGGATATATTATTGGACGTGGCTTGTATATCAAAAGGGTGCTTCAACTAAGAAAAAATCTTGATAGTGGAGTTCCATCTGCAATTCAGCTTGCAATTGTCCCATTGGTGTATGAAAAAACAGAAGTTGCTGAGTTTCGATGTCGAATTGCTAATCGCCGTAAGTTCTTTGTAAATGGACTAAAAGAACTTGGCTTTCGAGTTAGCTTACCCACTGATGGAATCGGCACCAATCTAGTTTGGACTGCGCTCTCATCGAGGATGTCTTCCTCTCAAGAAGCAGTACAGTTGCTTGACTCAGTAGGAGTAAAAGCTCTACCTGGACTGGCGTGTGGTGCTTTAGGAGAGGGGCATCTCCGATTTTCACTCAACGTTAATCAAACCTTGTTGCAAAAGGCACTTGAGCGAATTGCTCATGTATTTTCGTAAGGATTTTAGGTGCAGGATAAGTTAAGTCAAAAGTCAAGATAGTTGATGAAACTCCGTAATCACAGACTGTACCGTTCCACGCATAAAACATTTGAGGACTATTGCCGCGAACGCTTTGGTTTTAGCCGCAGACAGCCCTATCATTTAATGGAAGCTGCGGTTATTTTTGATAATTTGGTGGCGAAATGTGAACGGAACGTTCACATTTTGCCGACGAATGAGTGGCAAGTTAGGCTGTTGGCGAAACTAGACCCTGATATTCAGCCTGAAGCATGGCAGCAAGCGGCTTTAGTCCACCAAAGGGAAAATATCCTTACACCGGATTGTCAAAGACTTAGTGCAGAGGGTGCGATTTGTTTACTTGAAATAAGTATAAATAATTAATTTCAGGTATAAATACTCAACTACAATGTGCAATACGTACCCAGCATTGTACAAAGGTCAACAGATCCGCTACAACTTAAATTATCAAACAGTTGATATTAAGGTTTGGAGTGGGACTGACTGGGTATGGCTTAGTGAAATTAAGGTAAAACGTCATGGACTTAATCGGCATTTAACGGATGGCAATGAAATCTGCTCCCCTGCCTTGGTGGTAAATAAGAATAAATGCCAACTATCAATGCCAGTAAAAATTGAGAAAATTAATCGGGAGGATTCTGATTATGTAGTGAGTGTTGATCTGGGCATTAATAATGCTGCAACAGCCTCAGTAGTAGGGAAAGATGGTACTGTAAAGGCACGGAAATTCATTAATCCTGCCAAAGACATAGACCATCGTAATCAACGCCGAATGATGATTGCTAAAAAGTCTAAGCAGACTCAAGCAATAACGAAATCTAAACGTCAGAAAGGGTTTTGCAAAGGGCTTTACCGCAAGTCTGCAAATATTAATTTAGAAATCTCCCGTAAAGTTGCTAGAGGTATTATTGAGTTCGCAAAGATTCATAATGTTAAAGTAATTGTGGTTGAGAGCTTGGCTGGCTGGAAGGCAAAAGCGGGAAAGAAAGGTTCTCTTTTAAAACAGAAATTTCATCTGTGGTGTCATGCTAAAATTGTTGAGATAGTCACAGATAGATGGTCTGAATTAGGGGGACAAGTTCAAGCTATCAATCCCAAATACACCAGTGCTTATGCCTTCGATGGAAGTGGTAGGGTTAAGCGAAGTAAAACTAATTATTCTCTTGCTGTCTTTAAAAGTGGCAAGCAATATAATTGTGATTTATCAGCATCTTATAAGATCGGTGCTAGATATTGGTATTGTCTGATTCAAGGCGATAAAATTTTTTCTAGAGTGTTCGTCAGCCGAAGTTCTAACGACACACTGAGAACGCCAGTAACTCTGGAAACGCTGAGAAGTATTACAGGTTCTTAGCGCACGAATCCCCATCTATAATCTCTGATTTAGATGGGGTGCGTTCAATCATCCATCCAGCCGCACTTACAATCCCAATGCACTCTTGAGGTGTAGTCTCGGTCAAAGGATGCACCGCACTGGGGACACTTACCAGTAAACATTGGATGCCAATCAAGTAACTCCAGCTTTTGCTGTTGCGTCAATCGCTGCTGTGGTTGCAGTATTAATTCACCGTTGTAATAACTTGCCCCCTGCGGTTCCCACAGCTCTGCTGGTTCGGCGCTGGGGTCAAGTCGAAAGTCCAAACAACTATCCCCCTGTGGCCCTGCGGGGTGAACGACACAGACTATGTGAGGATCATGTGAGTAAAGGAGACAGCGATGCCGAAGGCGGGCTACGCCTACGCAGTCTGGAATTTTCATAGTACCAGTGTACTGCTTTGAAGCAAGCGATCGCTTTCTCCCTGGAATTTTTAAGTGCTATGCCTACGGTGGGTGGTTACGCCATCGCACTTAAACGGTATCCTTAAGTCCTAGAGCGCCACTTTGTAAATGCTAAATTTGGTAGTGATTCTAGAGAATTAGAAACATTGTTGTTTCGCTTAATTTCGGTCTAATGAATAAAAAACAAGTTAAAAACTCTCCAGTTTATACTTATGATTATCCGGTTCATGATTATACAGATAACAGTATTTATCTAGTTATTTACTGCAACGGTAAAAACATTAAATCTCTAAAAAATGAAGATGCACAGTGGTTACTGAAGGCTTTAGAAATCTGGACAACTCCAGAAGATATTCAAGCACTCTTAAGTTCGTATCACTACTAAATTAGCGGAATATTACCCGCTTATGAAGAGATAACACTAATTCTTTCGTTGGGCGTTGGCAGCAATTAGACCAAAAACTATTAACTAATCTTGTTCAATTTCAGTAATTAAATTCCGAAGGTAGTCACGCGCTTGTAACAAAGTTAAATACAAAAAATTACCGTTTTTATCATGTATTTCGTATTCATTGATAACGACCTGATTGGCATCTTCCCCCCACCCAAGACCGTAAATTAATCTTAAAGCACAAGCCTTGCTTCCAAGCTCACTAATTTCTAAAAGTATGTCTTTATATTCCGCTTTTAGCTTCCCTGCCCTAATCATCTCATCAAGTCTGGCTTGATATTCAGCATTAGTTTCACTCATAAAATCAGCTTGGAAACGAAACAAAAGCCCGAAGGCACATCATGATTGCGATGACCTACGGTCGGTCGTAGACGATCGCTCTACACAGTATCATCCATCCAGCCACACTCGGAGTTTTAAGAATCCCAATGCACCCGTGCTGACCAGTCCCGGTCAAACTCAGCATTGCACTGAGGGCATCTACCTGTAAACAAGTGTACTGCTTGGGAAACAGGGATGTCTGCGGCGGTAAACTACGCTCCTCAAGTGTGCAACTTTTCCTCTAAGAATTTTCTGGGGGCGATCGCCCTTAAGGCGACTTGTCAACGTTGCCGCAAATAATATTAGCGCCTACCTAAATATAGGTAAGCGCTATTGTTTTATTTCAATTCAGGGAGAAAATATAGTGAAATGAGGGGACTGATTTTTACTATTAATTAATTCCAATTTGATTGATTACAAAGCACTGCGGCTAGTTAACGCGTTCCACAAGAAGACTGCAACAATTGCACCAAGAACTGCTACCGCGATACCGGGAATACTAAGAGTTGAAGCTGCTAGAGTAAAAGTTCCTGTATTGAAGAATACACCCAGACTGCCACCAACAAAAGCACCGATGATTCCTAATAAGATTGTTCCGAGAATTCCGCCACCTTGATGACCGGGGTAGATAGCCTTGGCAATAGCACCAGCAATTAGACCTAAAACAATCCAAGCAAGAATATTCATTGTTTTAATTTGATAGACGTTTTTTACTGACAAATACACAATAGCAATCTAAATATTGACATTCAATCTACCAACAGAACCAACTATTAATAGCCTTGAGGATGAATACTATTACTTCTGGTGATATACCCCATAACTGAAATGGATAATCAATCAATAAAAAAACTCCTAGTTGGTCTAAAACCAGGAGCTGATAAATTCTTTGCTTGATAATTGCAGTATATGCATTTCTAATGATTTATCTCATCTACTTTAAGAATTAAGCTAAGTTTGAAAGCAGAATATTAATTTGATAAGGTAAAGCATAGCTAGACTGCCAAAAGTACGGATTTATACAAAATTAATCTAGATATTCACTGTATTCGCTTTTCCGGGATTTAGGGCAATATTTCTCCAGAATCGAGTAAATAATTGACTGTACCAGAATTTGGAGTGCTGACAACAGGTGGATGATTCACCATTAAGTGCAGTTGCGAATCTGACTTCTACCGTGCAATACAAAACTGCCCTAGACCAAAGCTAGAGCGGTTTTTGATAAAAATAAATATATAGCAGACAATTAATGTTGTCCCCAGTTAATGCATAGTGAATACCTTTATAGAACCCATTTGATATCTATACAGGAGGCCAATCGAATTTGGCTGAACTACGAGCTAAGTTACAAATTTTATAGATTGATCGTCAGGATTTTTTTCTTGCTTTTTTTGTCGCTCAACACGACTGTATTGTAGGGTAATGTATCCGTTAAGAGCGGAATTGGCAGCCTAAAACTGGGGCTTTTATGATCGAGTTCGCCTACCGTTCAATGATCCATCGTGTTGCAATTGGGACAAATTCTGCTTTGCCTTAAGCTGCAATTTCTGCTTTCGTCGGCTTAGGTGCAAGTTGACTTCTATCTTGGTCAGGACTTGTGGATATAGTTTTGGTAGGGCAGTGCTGATGGTGTTTGGATGATAGCCGTGGTCGAGCAGGATGGTAATTTTAGGAATATTGACAGGCTTGGCTCGAAAGTAATCTTTTGTTGTGACTCAAGAGTTCAATTAAGCCTTGGTCATGAAAATTTTTCATATTTCAATTGCATGGATACATCACAGTGGCGCACAGATGTGCGCCACTACGCTAAAAGCTAGATTTCTGGGTCAACCAAGCGGGTAGTGGGACGGCTTTGATACAAATCTTGAACGACTTGGACAGCAGAAACTACAGCTACAAGGCTAATGACTGCAACAGGTAACAAACCTTTCCCTAAAATGGCGATCGCTAGCAGCACGACTGCACCCGCAAGTCGATACTGGGAACGGATTTTGCAATAACGGATCACCCCAAATCTATGGAGAATACTGACAGCTAGAGAGCATAATGCTACTGAACCACAGATGAGCCATCGCTGGGAATCGGGTAGTGCTAAAGTTGGCTTACTCAACAAGATTTGTTCTACACCGACTCCAGCAGCAGTAATCCCAATCACTAGCGGTAAATGGGTGTAAAGCCAGAGATTAACAACACCAACTTTTCCATGTGTCCGCGCCATCTCAATAGGTTTACCACCCAGGTTATCAAAATAAACCCACCACCAACTAAAGGCGATAATTAGACCAAACACGGCGGAAATTACGGTCAAAACATCCCATTTCTGCTCAGAGACACCATTGACTACTGCAATGATTGCTTCACCCAAAACAATAATGGTGAATAGCCCGAAACGTTCCGGTAAGTGCGAGGCGTGGGGGAGTAACCCGATCTGAAACTTACGTCCTGTTAGGGGTGTAGCAAAGTCAATAACAATTCCCAGCGTCCAAAATCCGAACCGCCAAGGAATGGGTACAGATGCTGATATTAACCACAGCAAGGCTGCGATCGCAAAACCAATAGCGTAGCGAGTAGTTAAAGGACGTGCAAAGGGGATATATCTTCCAGCACGGACGTACTCTATTACAAGCAAAGCTCGACCAAGAGCATAGGAAATGGCAAAACCAGGGGAACTCTCATCCAAACCGTGGTGGATGTTAATAGCCATCGCTGCTGCTGTCAGCATTTGTAAACCAATCAGCAGTCTATGTCCCACATCATCGCTGTCAAAGCGGTTGGCATAGAATGTAGTGCCAATCCATGACCACCAAACTGGTATAAATAGAACTACAAACCCAAATAATCCTGATAGAGAAATATCCTCGTTGAGATTGTGAGCGAGTTGAGAAATTGCAACGACAAAAACCAAATCATAAAACAGTTCTAGCCAAGTGGCACGTCGTTCTTCTTCAGTGTCTTCACCAATGCGTAACCTTGGCGGTTGCAGAAAATTTGCCATAGTGCTAATTGCGAATCGCTAATTGATTTTTACCATTAGCTGTAAGCAATTGGCTATCTAGCACATCTACATGGCAGCATTGTTACAAGGCTTAGATCCTTGACTTTTAAAGAATTCAGGAATCTTGTTGTTTGCTTATTATGCAACAAACGCGATCGCATTCTGCTTTCCAAAGTTGGAAATGTAATTTCCGCAAAATTTACCTTTGAATGAGGAAAAACGTTCTCTTTTGGGCATTGTGAATCCCGCAGACTTTGAAAAAGCCGTTGTCATTGCCGCAAAGCTATGTTCAATTTGTGACAAGTTAAGCAAAAACAGAATTTGTCAAGAGGAGGTAGGGAAAGTGCTATTGTTTTACGCTGAACGAGCGATCGCTATTTCCCAAGCTTCCTTATTTACAAGTCTCAAATACTCATTAATGGAGTTTTAATAGCCATTCGCAATCGCCATTTTTTAGAAGTTGCGCTCACTCTTATATTAGCTGGTGTGAAAAAATCTTCTTAGCACTCAATTTGAAATTTGAAAGCTGATTTTATTTGACCTGACTCCACACTCCAGTTTTAGAAGCTTTCGCTAATCCCTGAGCATTCTCGAAAGCTATTTGATTCGGGCATTCTACCCCACCAAGCCGCGTTTTAGCCAAGCCGCTTTTAAGCAGTTCTTCCTGAAAACTAATCTCAGCCTCACCCTGTCCGCGAACCATGACTTCAGCAACAGTGCGCCCATCGCTGTCTTTTGCCACTGGAATAATCAACAGTTGCTTATCGGCAGCAGCGACTAGCAAGAGTTCGTTTCTGTTTTGCTTCATTAGCCAATGGTTGTGCTGGCACTTCACCTTGTTTCATTTCCGGGGCATCAATTCCACAAAGCTCAACTTCGATTTGGCTGCCATCGGTTTGGCGGACTGTGATGCTGTCCCCATCTGCTACTTGTGTAGCTGTCCATTCTTCGGTAAGTGCGATGGATGGCTGGTTAGTTTTTTGGAAAATCAAGATAGCGATGATGGTAGCTCCAGCGATGCCTGCGGCGGTAAACTACGCAGTTAAAATTATAGGAGTTCTCCACAATTGCTTCATATTGCTACATCTGTTGTCACAAGATTTATATCTTAGGTCAATCTATTGTTAAACAAGGATGGGTTTTACTTACTGGTGGTAGAAATGTAGGGGTAATGGATGCAGTAAGGAATGGCACTAAGAAAAGGGAAAATCGTTGAGGTAGCAGGGGTGCAGAGGAGCAAAGGAGCAGGGGAGAAAGAAGAAGTTTTAGGCATACGCACGGATATTTAGAAATTCCCCTCTGCACCCCTGCTCCTCTGCCCCTGGAGCATCCTTACACTGCATACCCTTCAGCTTAACAAGCGTGCCATTCGATGCAGTAAGTAAAGGTGCAAAATCTGCTGATGGTTTAACTATTGGTATTCTTCCAGGTGAAAATCAGGATGGCATATCCCTAGAACGCAGTTAAGTTGAAATGCTTTTAATACTTTTTCAAACTGACTTTTGGTATACTTGGGCTTCTGTTTGCATCTTCAACGCCATGCAGTCTCTACTGTTAATTCTTTCCCGTTTGTAAACAGAGATTGTGAATAGAATACAAGTTAATTCTCATGCAATTTCATTGAACGCCGATTTGGTGATTCACGCTGGTTCGGCTTTAATGTTCGGGCTTGGAACGCTTACGTAAGGCTGTTTGATGGTTCATTAGATGTTCTTCTTAAGCCGCTCCAAATAGCGAAAGCATTAACTTCTTATCAATTGCTTTTTTACGCTATTTTTGGCTATTGGCTAAGTTTTAAGTGTGGAATGGCTATCATGTTCCGCAAAAGTAGTTAATTACTGGTGGGCTTTAATTTTCTGAAGTAACGCCTTATCAGAGTATTCTTTTTCCCAGTCACCCTCTAACTTCAGCCGCACAGACTGTGCGCCGCCGCTAGGAGTGCAGACAACCCAGTAAGTATCTGATTCTCCTTTCACTTTTGCAGCATCTTGAGCTTCCGAATTATCAGAAAGTCCGGAAAAGGCTTGCAGACAAGTCCATGTAATGCCATCGGTATCTTTAACTTCTCTTTCCATGTCTGTTTATTTAACGTGAACTGGTTAAAACTTCTGAGCGATGTCTAAACTTAGGAGAAATTAAATTAAATCTGTCTGTTGTTGGGTGGTGGGGCTAGAGTATTCTGTCAAGCCGACATTCCATTTAACTGCTCATTAACGGGTAAGCCAGGAGAAGATGTTATTAACCCATAGTCCGCCATCTATTTTTTTGAGGCTCTATTTTAGGAATATTCACATCTCTACTGATACTAGGGTCAGTTTTCATAATTTTGATGTTGCAGATGAAATACTTACTTTGATCCAAGTCACATTAAAGCACAGCATTGAACTTAAAGCCTCATCTTTATAGCCTATTTCATCCTTAAGCAAGGTGTGATTTTACTGAAAAAACATCTAATCTTAGTTTTATCGCCATTTATCAGCGCTTAATTCTATACTCGGATACCTGAGCTTGCCTATAGCTGTCTAATATTTTACTGTTGTGAGTATAAGAGACAGCAATCGCACTGGAGGAAGTTTCGGCATAGTACCAGTATATTGCCTGTTCCAAGCGATCGCTTGTTGGTTCAAATGACAATTGTGGATAAATTCAAAGCAAACAGATGAACACAAAAACTAAGCCGGATTAGGCGGGGTCAGGATTGCTTTCAAAATTTGTTAATTTACTGATTCAAACCAGACCTATTTATAAGCTAATGAAGCACCAAGCAAGGAAAGTATTAATTAAAACTGCTGAAAAGAAAGGTATTCCCTGGAGAAAAAATTACGAAGAACTAGAAGCATCGGGGATAAAACAGCAGCTATCAACAATAATCAATTCTGGTATTGTTTACCCCGACTACTATCAAGTACCATTTCATGCATACGAAGAAGGCAATCTTTGCTGGCAAGCAGCTTTTGAAGCTCCTAGTGCGACGTATTCAATGGCATTGCGGGTGTGGCCTAAAGAAAACCTAACTTGGTCATCTGCTTATGAAAGACTCAGAGAAAGTTTTCACAATGTTTTGGGATCAAGTTTAGTACTTTACGCAAAAAACGAATAATCTTGAAGCTGGCATTACAAAGTTTAGAAGTCAGCCTAAGCCACCGTATCACAGACGGTATCCGTGATTTTAAGCTTCTTCCTTGGTGGGTTACAGGATATGGTTGCTGGTGATGGGGTGCTAAGGAGAAGGAATCTGGGGATAGAGTTCGTAAGATTTGAGAGAAAGTCGCACATGGCGTAATTTATGAATATTTTCCTAGAAAGCGCAGAAATAGATTGCCTTATCATCAACTTTCTGCATTTTGCCCTTCACAGATGCAACGACGCTGTAAGCTTGACCTTCATAACCAGGTTGCCAAAATACAATCATAGGTGCTGATTTAGGGTTAGCCTGAAAAGCGCCAATTGGGAAAGGTATTCCTGGTGTACCGTCAAAATTAGGAAATTTAACAGGCTCAGGGTCGCCACCTTGCATATATGACTTTTTCTCCAGTGCATTGTAAGCTATCCGAGAATTGATTAATATACTTAAGCGCACTTGGTCTTTACTTTGTTTTTGCATTACAACAGTTGCTCCCCCAGCCTTCCAAGCGCGTGCAACTGATGGTTTGCGTTTGTTTACAGGTAATACGCTTGTAGTCACTTTAGATAAATTCAACGCTTGGAAAGTTAACGATTTTGCTTCTTTGGCTTCGTTCGCGGGTAAAAGCCAAACAGGTCCTTCTGGAAAACGTTTAGCTGCGGTAAACGTTGCCATTTTCGTTTTATTAGGGACTTCCAGAAAATAAACTATTCCACTAACAGTAATGATAATCATTTTAAAGGGGGATGAAGGGGCTGCCGTCGGCAGCCCCTTCATCCCCCTTTTGTAGTAATTTGAATAATGACAGAGTTTTTGGGTGTGGTAACTGGTGGCTATAGTATTAACTGATTCTCTCAAAAAGTTGTTAATTGAAACTGCATCTCAATTAAAGGGTGCAGCAAAGCGCAAATTTATGGCACAGACAGTTCAGGGTTTAGGTTTAGGGGGGCAAAGGCTTGCACAATCAGAATTAGGATGGAATCGAGACACAATTCGCAAAGGAACAAGAGAATTAAAAAGCGGTATTATTTGTGTTGATAACATGAGTGGCAAAGGGCGTTATAAAGCAGAAGAACACTTGCCAAATCTTTTAGAAGACATAAAAAATTTAGTTGACTTCCATAGTCAAACTGATCCAAGTTTTAAAAGTCAAAGACTATATACTAGACTCAGTGCAGCCGAAGTCAGAAAGCAATTAATCGAAAAGTATGGTTATAGTGATAAAAATTTACATACATCAGAAACAATTCGCGTCAAATTAAATAATTTAGGTTACAAGCTTAGAAGAGTAAAGAAAGTTCAACCTCAAAAAAAATCCCACAAACTGACGCAATCTTTGAGCAATTAGACATGGTTAATATTGATGCTTCGGAAGATAAGAGTGTTTTACGTCTAAGTATGGACGGAAAAGCTCGCGTTAAGATTGGCTCATTTGATCGAGGGGGTAAAAGCCGGGATGGAGCGAAAGCTGATGACCATGATTATAATCCAAAAACAACTGTAACTCCTTATGGTATCTTTCTTCCAGAGCTTGATGAGCTATTTTTGTACTTTACAGAGTCGAAAGTTACAAGCGATTTTATTGTTGATATTTTAGAAGATTTTTGGTTAGAACAAAAGCATCGTTTTTCCGATATTCAAACCCTACTTCTCAATCAAGATAACGGGCCACAGAATAGCTCACGGCGTACTCAATTTATGAAACGTATAGTAGAGTTTGCTCAAAAACATCAAGTAAATATACGTTTAGCTTATTATCCGCCCTATCATAGTAAATATAATCCAATAGAAAGAACGTGGGCAGTACTAGAAAATCACTGGAATGGTAGCATTTTAAATGAACTAGAAACGGCTCTAAATTTTGCCAGCACTATGACATGGAACGGGAAACATCCAGTCGTTAAGTTAGTACACAAAACTTATGAGAATGGGGTCAAGCTTACAAAAAAAGCTATGGCTCAAATTGAAAAACAGATTGAGCGACTAACCGATTCTACTCATGAACTTTTCCCCAATTTAGGTAATTGGTTTATTGATATTTGTTGTAGTAAAACAAAAGTTATTTGATTTTAATAACAGCATTTATTTAGCTATAAAACATACTAATCCTACACTGTTTAACTTCAAAATAGATGACAAGTGTATAGATTTTTCATGCATAGATGAGGGGGAGAAAAGGGGTTGCCCTCGGCAACCCCTTTTCTCCCCCTTAAAATGATTATCATTCTTGAGAAAACATATTTCTTGTTTTTCTTGGAATAATTTATTCTTTGGAAGTCCCTTATTCTCACAACCAAAAGGTTCTTCTTGAGAACGATGAAATTTCACCTGTTGTTTGATTCCTTCAGCGATACCAACTAGAGATGTACCGGGTTTAACTTGATCCCATGCATCTGAGAAAAGTGCAACCTGGGCATCTGCATTCACAGGCAGCAAAGGTAAAAATACGCCGTTTTTGTTTGCTGTAGTTGCAAAACCTAACCATCCTGTCATTGCTGACTGTGGTGGTGTGGTACTGTTTGCTTGAGCTATTAGTGTTTGTGGTTGATTGGCGCTCGCCTGTAATGCTTGATTCTTGGCAAAGGATTTATACAAAACCGAAGTGCCAAACATTAATCCTACCAATCCGCTTATAACAAATAGCTTGAGTTTTTTTTCCATTAATTATGAAAGATTGTATTGTTCAATATTAATTTAGAATAAATTAGAGCTTAAAGCCAATTAAAATTTTCTATTATTCAGAAATTGCAAAATATGTTGAGATGTGATTTGCGGCTGTTCAAGTTGAGGGGCATGACCACCGTTTTTAAGTTTTATTAATTGAGAATTGGCAATGGAGCGCTGAAATTTTTCTGTATCTCCAAGTGGAAGCATGGCATCAGCTTCTCCCCATAAAATCAGTGTTGGTTTTTCAATTTTGGCAATTCTATCTGCCAAGTTGGTATAACCTCCAGTTTTGACATAATCAATCATAGCATCATGCCAAAGTGGCATTTCTTGATGCAGCATAGCGCACTGAATTGCCAAAAGCATTTTGGAATCAAAATTAGGTAAAACACTACATAAGTTTAATGCCAGTATGTGGCGCTGACGCAGGTATTCAACAGCCAAAAAGTCAAAAGGAGGAAATAAATATTTGCTAAAAGCAGGAGAACTAGTGTAACCTAAACTATTAATTAATACTAGCGATTTGACAATTTGAGGATAAGTGAGAGTAAAATCGATTGCAGTTGCACCTCCCATTGATGCGCCTACTAGTACGATTGGTCTATTGATTAAAGTTTTCCAAAAATTGTAAAGGTGAATTTTGATTGTAGTTGGGCTGTAACTTATTTCTTTTTGTCTTTGTGTAAAGCCAAAACCTAACAAATCTACTGCCCATGTTTCATTTTGAGCAGCAAGTAATGGTAAAAGAAGGCGGAACTCAAGGATGGAACTGTCGAAGCCGTGAAGCAGCAGAATTGGTGTGACTCCACAACCTTTGTGAATATAGGTTGTGGACACTGGTTGGTCGCTCAAGGAGGTAACAAGGTTAATTCTCTCGATACTTTGGATGAAAGCGATCGTCTCTGGGTCTTTGAGTTGATTAACTTGTAATGGCAGAAAATTAGTCAACATTGAAGCAATACAATAAGGCGTTTTGAAAGCGATAGATTATTTAACTGTAATAAAAAATTACACATTAATTTATTCTTGCTTGTCAGCTTTACTCCTGCAACTCAGTAAGCTTTTTTTGATATTCTTTGTACTCTCTGTCTTGATGCTGCCAGTATTTCTCAACTGTTACTTTAGCAGCGTTCGCGTTGTTGTATTCATCTCCACCTTGGCTTAACAATCGTTGTTTGGTTTGCTTTCGTAAGTCAGAAACAACTTTGCCATTAACTTTACGCGTCTTTGACCAATCTAGAATCGCTTTAGGATAGTTACTATTGTCAACGTATTTTCCCTGTTCAATTTCTAGTAAACTGTAGCCCTGTAGTTCCGGTATCCAGTGGTAAATAAAGTCTCCTTGAGGGTCTTTTTCGGCAACATTCTTTGACGGATTATAGATGCGGAAAGTATCGCTCAGTGGATTCGTTGCACCAGCCTGCATCTGCCACTGCCAATTATTAATTGCTAAATCTCCATCTACTAAATAGTTCATATAATGTCTAGCGCCGTGATGCCAGGAAATCCCACAGTTAATAGTTAGGAATGTGGCACACATTGCCCGCATCCGAAAATTCATCCAACCCATTGTTTTGAGTTGTCGCATACTGGCATCAACCAATGGAAAGCCTGTCATTCCTTGTTGCCACGCCTGGAATAATTCTTGTTTTGCTCCTGATAACGCTGAAGGGGTATATAGTTGATCAAACTCCCTGTAACGGTTAATGTAAGCAATTTCTGGATGAAAATAGAGTCGCTGCGTAAAACTATCATGCCAACGCAAACGGTCTCGAAATGTTTTGAGGGAGAATTCTGCTTTGGGTTGAGCTTTTAATTCTTCTGCTAAGGTTTTAGTGCTTTGGTAAACAGTGCGAGTTGAAATAGTCCCAAAGGTTAAGTGTGGTGATAAATGAGATGTTGCCCCAAGCTGCGAGAGCATTGGACGAGAAAGTTTCCAATGGTATCCGTAATATCTTTTTTTGAGAAATGAGTCTAGTTTAGCTTGTGCTTGTGTTTCGCCCCCTGGAAAGTAAACTTTCTCTACTGCCCAAAAACGATGGTATTTTTGTTTAAGTTCTTCAAATGTTAACTGTGGTAGATTGAGCCTAATTTGAGGCGTATTAATAGTTGCTGGTGTTTTGTATTGAGATTGTCTTTGATAGGTGTAGTATTCCTTAAACCACTCGTCACGTTGCTCTGCTGATTGCAGAAAGTTGTTTAGTCCAATATGGTAATCAAGGTTTAACTGTTTGTAGAAATCAACTACGGTTTTATCCCGGCTGACACCGTACTCTACCTGCACATCACGGTTAAAGAAAAGTTTGGGTTTATATCCTGCAATGATTAACTGCCTAGTCAACTCTTGCACGATGTTTGTAGAATTACCTTCAAATAAGTACAGCTGACTACCTAACGTTTGCAGATTTGAGTTGAGATTTTCCAATGACTCAAACAAGAAGCGGACTCTAGCAGCTCCGACATCAGCCCAGGTATAAAACCAAGGGTCAATAATGAAGAATGGCTTTACTGCTACACCATTATCAGATGAAGAGGTGACAATTTCATTATCGGTTAAACGTAAATCCCGACGAAACCATAAAAGGTGCATGATATAACTAACTTATCATAGCCTACAATACATTTGTACCAATAATTTCTTTTGCTGTCGAAGTTGAGTGTCCATAATAAGATAGTGTTGGTTTGCAGCACCTGAAGCAGGGCGGTCACATCAGAATCAATCGGGGTGCTTTATTGCTAATAAGCTCAAATACAATCGCATTAAGCTATACTTATTGATAGCAGTTTAGGCGTTAGTCTAGCCCTTCACAGGTGTTGCTTTAAGGCTTGAAAAAGAAATCAAATGAAAAACGCTAATTTTTTCCTTGGTTTTTATGGTTAGTCGTGAGCAAGAGCAATTTAGATGCGTTTGTCCTGGAGGATAAGCCAGTGACCGAGTTTGCAAACAAGATAGCTATTGTCACTGGTGCAGCCAGAGGTCTTGGTGAAGCCATTGCTGTCAAGCTGTACGAAAACGGTGCGCGGGTCGTTCTGGCAGACATCAATGCCGAAGGAGCGCAGGAAGTAGCTAGGCGGTTGGATTCATCTGGCAGGCGGACATACGTTATTGAAACTGATGTGTCTGACCATCGGGCTGTGGAGGCAATGGTAGCCGAAACGGTGGAGCGATTTGGCGGGTTGAACCTAGCAGTCAATAATGCTGGCTTTACCGGGCCGCATGGGATTAGTACCGCCGATTATGAGATTGAATGGTGGCATCGTGTGATTGCGACTAATCTTAACGGCATTTTCTTTGGACTAAAATACGAAATTCCAGCAATCATCCAAAGTGGTGGTGGGGCAATTGTGAATATGTCATCTGCCGCGGGTGCGGTCGGAGTGGCGGGTATTGCTCCCTATGTCACTGCCAAGCACGGCATTATCGGTCTGACAAAGGCGGCAGCATTGGAATACGCAAATCAGGGCATCCGGGTGACTGCAATCGGACCAGGTTATGTTGATACACCTCAGATGCAAGAGTTGCCAGAGTCAGCGCGAAAGCAGATGGCTGACTTGCATCCTTTAGGTCGCCTTGCACGAACTGAGGAAGTCGCAAACATGGTTAGCTTCCTATTGTCCGAGCAAGCCTCTTTCGTCACTGGCAGCTTCCACCTGATCGATGGTGGTTACACTGCCCTCTGATTACTAATTAATTGACTTGCGTGCGATCGTTGTGTTGATTTTAGGCATTTTAAAATAGTGTTTACTGAGTAGGGCCGAATTACCTACTCTTTTGCTCTGACTTTTGAGGTTGTGATCTGTGTCTTGTTATTCAATAAAGCCTATATGATTAGTAATCTCATTAGTTAATTGCTTAGAGGCAACTGTTGTTTGCTTGCAGACTGTGAGGATGCGTTGGTCGTTAGCGCTAATAAGTTTGATTTGATGAAAATTAGATAGGTTAATTTTCATATTTTCAGTTTTTGCTTTATTGGAACTAAGTGATTTAGCAGAAACTGTGTTGTTATTCTGTTTTCCTGTAAAGCAACTAAACTCAGAATTAGGATAGTACAAAGCTCCGACAATATTTCCTTGTTGACGTTGTAATAATAAGTAGGCTTTCCCAATTTGATTAGGTTTAGGAGTTTCGCCGTATAAATATGTTCCATCAACAAATGGAGCCGATTTGGTTGAGCTATTTGGCAAGCTTTGTCCACTTGAAGAAGGAATTTCTAAACCGACTAAAGCTAAAGAAAGCAATATAAATGCCGCACTTTTCTGGAGTTTTGTGCTAACAGTTGCAGGTAGATTCATTTGTTTTTTCCTTGCGTTACTGTTGGTTGTACCTACCTTAAACCTCTTGTCGTTTGTATAAATCTTTCTGTCGGTAGAGATTAGGGTAGCAATATCAACTTTCAAACCCTTCCACGATTACTGCTGGTGAGAGCCATTCTTAAACCTTGCCTGGATTCTCAAAGCGGCGTTAAGTAGTTTTAGATTTCGGTTTCTTATCTCTACGGCAATGAATTCTTTGTAAGTTTCACTTGACCTTGAGGAAATTAACCGTAAGTGTCTTTGAACAGGTGTTGTGTTTCTCCAGTTGACCAAACAATTCGCAATTCGCAATTCGCAATTCGCAGTTAAATACGAGAAATCGTTTAATTGCTTAATTGTTAATTACTGGGTTTCAAGCCCCCACTGATTTTAATTGCGAATTGCGAATTCACAATTGCGAATTGGGTTGACGCAGGCTGAAATAATCGCATTGCTAATGGGCAAGCGATCGCTTTCACCTTTGCTTGGTGTAGCCTTATGGTTGACACCAGTATATTAATCATATTATCATGTCAACTGGCGAGCGCAGTGAAAATAAAATTAAAGTAAAAATGAATATCACAGTAGATGTAACACCCATCGCTGCGTTTAGGTGGAATGAAGAAAATGCCCAAAAACTCAGAGAGCTAAGAGACAAAGCTGGGTATAGTAGACAAAAGCTATCTGATGCTGTGGGAGTTTCTGTGGCTTATATTCAGCAGCTAGAGACTCCTCACGTCTTTATTAACAAACCAAAGAAACCAACTCAGATGACTGTTAGTACAGAAATTCTAGAGAAACTTTGTGCTGCTTTAGATGGGGATATCACTTCACTTATTTAGAACATAGATTACAACAGTTAATGAAAACTATTTACTACGCTCACCAGTATAAATCACTTGACAACCACTGGTGAGCGTAGTAGTATAGTAATCATAAGAGAGGAGACGAGCGCGATGCCTCTTTTGAAAAACAAAGAAGCGCTTAACCCCAAACCCAGATTTGATTAACACAAAACTATAGATTTGAGAAACAAGAACCCCCCGTCGTATAGCACAAGGTACGCCAGGTAAAGTCGGCTGGGGGAGATACTCAAGATCACTCAATAAATCCACTCATACTGCAATTAGGGCAACCGCTTAACAAAGTCGCAAGTCGCAAGTCGCAAGTGAAGAACTCTCAAACGGTTCAGTTTAAGTCTCCGGCTTCTATTAAGCCACAAGTATGTGTCTGCGGGGTATAAATCCCCGTTACAAAACTTACTTGCGACTTGCGGCTTGTCTACTTGCGACTTGAGTTTAATACCTTCTCTACAGCCTTGTGCTGTGAATTATTGCTAGAAAATAACTGAAATTCAGAAATATGAGGCTACGCCAAAACAATTTGAGAGCGTTGCGGTAAACCACAACATTGTTCACGCAAAACAAAAGGCGATCGCCGTCCCTAGAAAGTCTGCGATCGCCTTTTTACCCCAAACAAGAGGCAATTTCTAATGATGACACAAAGTTTAGTCCCTGCGCCAATAAAAGATCCGCTAACTACACAGGATCGCCAAATCATTGCAACTATCGTCAACCAGTCGGACTACTCCAAAAACTGTCAGCCCGAAGATGTAGTGACTATCTGGATCAACAGCGATGATATCGTCTGGGTAAAAATGACCCACGGCTATGCTCGATATCACAAAGAGCCATTCAAACGAGCTGTTGCAGAGGTAAAAGCGAGTCTTTCTGCTCCAGTAGAGCGCAATCACAAGGAAGAAAAGGAATTAAAACAAGCTGCTGAGAAAATAGGCTTGTTAGGTGATTGTGATTGGCTATCGTTAAGCGTCCAATACTATCCTGACAAGGTAATTGGTCACGCTGGTTGTTACACTTCGCAGAAGCCTCAACTATTAACCCCACTTGCTGAATGGGATTTCACCCTGCCGAAGTGGAATATGCCTGCTGCCATCTGTCCAGATTGTGATGGTCACGGCTGCGGTAACTGCTCCTATCGCGGGACTCGTGCAGAAGACTTGTGCGAACCAGTAGACGGCTATCGACTAACCTATGTAGGACGCACTGACCTCCAGACGGCTCACAACGTATATCTAGATGGTGAGTTTTTGGGCATACTCTTCAAGGTCAGAAACGCTGATGAAGTCTGGGAAAATGACCCTAAAACTTACTATTGGCGGTGTGGCGATGGAGTGCAGTATTGGAGCGTAAAAGAGGCTGTAGAAGCACTGTCCAGGGTAACTGCTCCGATTGAACTGCCGCAAGTTTGTCGGGAGTTGATAGCAGCGTAAGTAAAATGGTAGGTTTTAATGCCCACCATGTAACCATAACCAACCCTTGTAAAATAAAACACAGTTCGCTCTTGCAAAATGACCCAACAACCTCACCAACCTCACGACAAATTTGCCAAGGAATTTTTAGAAGAGCTACTGGCTCCTTTGGGTGAAGTGAAAATTAACAGGGAAGTAACAGATGCAACAAGATTTGTAGATGTATTATTTTTACCTTCCCCACAAGCCCAAGCGGAAAATCTAGGATTGCTGGGAAGAATTGCTCTACTCAATACAACGCTACTGGAACCATTTCGGAATCAGCCCAGCAGGACGGAAGTACGTAACTGTTTCATGAAGTTGTTCACTGTGATTGCGGATTCTCAGCGCAAAGCCAAACTCAATTCGCAATTCGCAATTCGCAATTTTAGGGAAGGAGCCAAATGTATGAATCAAAACATTAGTATTGCTGATAGAACTAAAGCATTAGCAATAAGAATAATTAAAGCTTGTAGTTTCTTAGATGAAAAGCCAGGAGTTTGTCGAACATTGTCAAACCAACTACTTCGTAGTGGTACTTCCATTGGTGCAAATGTTAGAGAAGCCAAATCTGCTCAATCTAATAAAGATTTTCTTAACAAATTAGAGATTGCACTTAAGGAAGAAAGAGAAACTGAATATTGGCTAGAGATATTAATCGAGTCAGAATTAGTTGAAAAAAGCCAGTTTGAGCCTCTTCTTGAAGAAACTAAAGAAATTGGAAAAATTTTAGTTGCTTCTACCCGAAAAATCAAAGATAAAATAAACTCTAAAACATCTAGCTAATTGCGAATTGCGAATTGCGAATTGCGAATTGGTTTCGGCGTATAAGCGTGATGACACAAACCGATTTAACTGAAGAAGATCAGGAGTTAATTATGAATTTAACAGAAGCTTATCAAGAAGCAAGAGCGCAAGCGGTACAGGAGGGAGTAGAGCAAGGAGTACAACTTGAACGCCGTCAAGTTGTAGAAAACTTGTTAAGATTCCGGTTTGGTTCTGTAGATGAAGAACTTTCAAAAGTAGTCGATAGTTTATTGCAGTTAACACCAGAAGAATTTACTCCCCTATGTCTTGAATTATCTCGTGAAGATTTGCTAGCAAGATTTAATCCACATCAATAATCCGTACAAAGCAAATAATTAGTAATAAAAAGCGCTTTTGTAGTAACAAGAGCGCTGTTTTATTGGCTCTGTACTTGATAGATACATCTGAAATCAACGGCTTCGCCAATGAGAGAGTGAAATCTGTTGATATTAAACAATGACCTATCAAGAAAATAATGCAGAATTACCCACTCAGAATTAAAGCTTCGCTTATTTTTTGCGAAAACTAACATTAAAGAAAGGCAAGCAGCTACTATGACAGCTTTTGACTTTGATTCTGCTCAACACAAGGCATACGAAAAAACCCCAGCAGCAAAGAGTATTCCTTCACCCGCAGGCATTTGGATTGCTTACGAAAATCAACAATTAGCAGGATGATACGAAAATAAAGAACTAGTTGGTGGGAAAGAATACAAAGTTCTTACTAATAAGTTGGACGAAAACGATGAAAAGATAGGCATTCCTGGCGCTCTCTATAGACAACCACGAATACTTGTGATTGGGCGATCGCCTCTGCTATACGGAAACGATAGAAAGGTGATTGGAGTTTGGCGTAGCAGCGATGGTTTGGACAAAAACGCTTACAAATTCGGTAGGCGGTATATGGTGATTTTCGTCGATGCCCAAAATCAACCTCTTCATATCGCACCAGTACAAATAACTGCTTGGGGAGTGTTTCAAGTTTCGTTTGATCAACAACTAATGGCATTCCGTGAAACCTGCGAACAAGCTTATGCAAGTTTTCAAGGCAAACATCACCAACCGAAGAATTTACTTTGGCATTCGATGTGGGTATTTTGTCCCACATTGAAAACAGAGAAACGTGAGAAAGGGGGGCAAATTTCCAATGCCTGTGTCTGTAACGGATACGAAAAGCCAACTGCGCTCAACTGGGAAAGTTATTGTATTGGCAAGAAACCAATAGCTCAAGAAATTGCCCTTGTGCATAATTCCGTCAGCGATTGGTGGAAAAAAGGATTGCCTAACAATAACTTACCAAAGCATACGTCTCATGCACTAGATCGCAATCAATTGATGATGGAGTCACAACGATTGATTGAAGCTTTAGGTTGGGGCGAGGAAAAGGGCAAACAGTTTCTTATAGAGAACTATGGCAAAAAAGGAAGACAGTTACTAACTAACGAAGAATTTGCTAACTTCGTCAACAAATTGCAGTCTATGCAAGCAAATTATGACGATGAAGTTGGTTACTGGGAGGATGTATCTTCTTAATAACCAAATACTTATTGAGGTGATTGCAGCAATTGCGTTCGCCTTTATGCTTCCCTACTTGCCTTCGATGAGGGAAGCATATTTGATCAGTTCTCAAGTCTTATCTACAGCTAATAAAGAAGGGACAGGGGAAAAGGTAAAAACCTTGCTTTTCTAAGGATAATTTAATTCATGAATCCCTTTCCCCTTTCCCCATCTTTTGATTGGGCTGTACGTATTTCAATCATTTAAAATACCCCATGACTATTACAATCGTTCACCCCAGTATCAAAAACTTACAGCAGTTTTCTGACTCGTTTGACATTGAGAAACTATTGCAATCTGAAGGAGTTCTGCCGTGGCTTCTAGCAAATGGCTGGAACTACGATGATGAATCTTGTTTAATTGCCAATATTATCGATGAGTCAACAAGTTTTGATGAAGTTTTGAACTCTGAAGAGTTTGATTTTAATGTTCTGTCAGATGAATCAAAGAAGAAATTGAATCAGATTATGCGTGAAAAACTCTACAGTCAGGCTGATTAAATCTGACTGTAGAGAAAAATCGATTCCACAACAAATTATGGCACACTTCACTGCTACTAAGATGGAAACAAATTTGATCAAACTGTATGACGCGACACTGTTAAGCTCATCAAAAGTTTACCAAATTAATGGTACACATTGTCGATATTTGGGAGATGAGGGTAGCATCCAACATCCACAGTATCTATTTCTCCCTCTGCCAAATCAAAGAAAAAAAGCCAGCTTTCGGCTAAATCGAAACAAACTTATGACTCGGTGTTATGAAGTCGAAGGCATGGTTTATAAAAAGCCTGTGGTACAGGATAATTCGCAGCAACTTCAGCTATTTTAAGCCATGTCCATACATAAACCACCAGTCATTAAAAGACATATTCGCCTACAGAATAGCTCTACAAAAGTAATCTATAGAGCTACACCAAAAAAGGGGAAAGGGTAAGGGGTAAGGGGGAAAGGAAAGGAAAGGAAAGGAAAGGATAAAGAACTTTTCCCCACAATGTATAAAGCCTCTGTTTTTAAATACGAGGAATAAAAAAGAAGATTTTTAAGACACGTAGTGCGATAAAAATTAGTGTCCATCTTTGAAACCCCTGCTTTTAAGTTAGTGGTTCCCTTTACCCTTTACCCTTTACCCCTTTCCCTTTCTTGATAGACATTCGCTCTCTTGAGAAATCACCACAAAGAAAGCTTCGCTTAATCGAAAGTGAAAAATAATGATTGAGGTCAATAATAATGGTACAAGTAATCGACAACACTATCGCTACAAATTTCCTAACTGATGCAGTAGTCGAGCGCCACAATTTCTCACAATTAAATAAAACCCGCATCAGATTTCGTATTCAGTTGAAAAAAAGTACAAAATCGGCTGCTCCTAAATGGGCAGATGTACTACAAGCTGAAGTTTCTGAAATAGAATCAGACCTTGTTAAAGTTACTAATTCCGAAGTCGGTTTGCGGGGTATCAAGGTATTTAAGAAATTGGATGAAGCTGCTGGCCAATTGAGGCAAGAGATTGCTTCAGTTCAAGAGTGGATGAGTAGTGATACTGGTGATTGGATTTGTCCGATTGATTTAGCTCCACTCGTGTGGAATCAGTTAATCAATATTAGGGATAATGTAGCTCCCAGTTTAAGGAATCAGCTTAAAGTTGATTACGAAACAGGGTTGCTTGATTACCAAGAGCGGATTGATCAGTTCCTCTCACTTAACACTTGGGAATTAGCACAGGATAAGCAAGAGTCAGTCAAAGCCAACTTGTTAAGAGCATTCCCGACTCTGACCGACCTTGAAGACTATTTGCAAGTCGTCATTGGTCGTCCGGTAATTATCCCGGCATTGTCTGAACAACTGAACCAGCAGCAAGCCGAATGTCTAGACCAGATTACCAAGTTCATTCAGCAGTATGACCAAAATCTGGAGCAAAGGCTACGGGAATCTGCTCTAGCTGGCGGTGAACAACTCGCCGCACAGTTGCTTGAAGAGTTGGCTGATTGGGAACCAGGGAGGAAACCCATACAGTTTAAAAGGAAAATGGAGCGTCATCTGATGAAGGTTCAAGTGCTACTAGCAAACGCTTCACCGGAGGCTGGCAGTAGCTTGGAGGCGATGATGGCGCACTTGGACTCTATCGTTAACGATCCAGCGATTGAGTCTAAAAATCTTGGTTCTGATACGCGCAGTCAATTGCAGCAAAAAATGCAAGAGATCCGCACCAAGTTGTTAGATGAACAACGCAATCTACAATCACTTGCAGCTGACGACGTGGGCTTATCGAAAGCTACGGTCATGTCTTTCAAGTTTAGGTAAAAAACAGTCTTGGGCGAAGGTGCATCGCTCAAGACTAACTAATGAATTGGAAATGTGGTGTTCACCTCTGGGGTGTTCACCTCAAAAAGGATATCTCACTTCTACTGCTATAGGGACAAAATTCTCATGTCACACTTCTCAACTGTTAAAACCAAACTCACTAATCGTGAATGTCTTATTTTTGCACTCACGGATCTAAACCTATCACCGCAAGTTCACTCCTCACCACAATCACTAAAAGGATACTACGGTGGCTCTCAAGGACAAAGCGCTGAAATCATCGTATCTGGTCGCACAATTCAAGCCCGTGCAGACATCGGGTTCAAATGGAATCAGTCAAGCGGCGTGTACGAGATAATACACGACAGTTACGAAACAGTTCCGAAGTTGGGACAAGACTTTTTCAGTAATAAACTAATGCTGGCTTATGGACAACGGATGGTGAGAGCTAAAGCTGCCGAATTACAAGAAAAATT
The DNA here is from genome assembly GCF_034530995.1 of Nostoc sp. DedQUE04. Taxonomy (NCBI): domain Bacteria; kingdom Bacillati; phylum Cyanobacteriota; class Cyanophyceae; order Nostocales; family Nostocaceae; genus Nostoc; species Nostoc sp. DedQUE04. The sequence continues at coordinate 32,089 of NZ_JAVRCA010000086.1, forward strand.
TGGGGAGTGTGCGATCGCAGAATCTACTAACGGTACTGTGCAAACCCTACGCCTAACCTTTGCCGGACATCAAGAAATACAACAATATGCAAGGAGATAAACTATGGAACGTTCAATACTGATTCATTTTGATTCAGCTACAGGTGAAGTACGAGTTGAGGCAGAAGGTTTTGAGGGTTTGAGTTGCTTGTCAGCGACACAGCCGTTTGAGGAGGCATTGGGAGTTGTCGAAGGCGATCGCACTTTCAAGGAAGAATCAGCACCACAGCTTCGGACTACGAACAGCACTCAAACACGTTTACGTCAGTAATGAACATGGGGGAATCAATTTTCATCCCCCTTAAAAAGAATCATGAACGAATTAGCTAAAGAATACCCATTTGTTCACGTTTACGCACAACAGAAAACACGCCAGCCCGTGATTATCAAAGCGAATACTGAAGGGCTATGTGTGCTATTGAATGCCATAGTAACAGCGATCGCCTACCAAGCGAACAACGGTATAGCAGAGGTTTTCGACGGCGATGCCGAAGTTTATGAAATAGTCGTGAGACTTGTTAATACTCACGATGAACTAGCTCCACTACCTTATCAAAAACAATGAA
>NZ_JAVRCA010000087.1:0-30716 GCF_034530995.1 Nostoc sp. DedQUE04
GTCCCCAGTCCCTAGTCCCTACGATTAATTCAGAAATCAAATCGGATTGCTATAGTCGCAGTAGTACTCAGTCGCTTCGAGTATATTAACAAAAATTAGTATTGTACAAATGGTCGAAAAAAGAAAAAATTTGTCACAGTAGAAGCAAGGCTTTTGATATTTACTTGTCTGTAAATTAAATGACTCAAATATTTAAAGAAACGACCAAGAAAGACAATTATACCCGTGTTGCTCAACTTACAGATGTTCAGGCAGCAGGCAGTTTGTCAATCCACAAAGAAAAGCATACTATTGTCTTGTTTTACTCAGACAATAAAGTTTATGCAATTGATAACCGTTGTCCCCACATGGGTTTTCCCCTACAAGGTAGCACTTGCAAAGATGGTATTGTTACCTGCCCTTGGCATTATGCCCGCTTTGATATAGCTAGTGGTGGAACCTTTGACTCTTGGGCAGATGATGTGCCGGCATTTCCTGTAGAAATCCGTGATGGTGAAGTTTGGGTGAATTTAGCACCGCCAGTTAATTTTCATGCCCACCACCGTCAACGCCTTGAAGATGGTTTAGAGCAGAGTATTTCCTTGGTGATTGCCAAATCAACGATCGCACTGTTAGATATAGGAGTAAATCCGGCTGAACCATTTCAAATCGGGCTACAATTTGGCACTCGTTATAACAAAACAGGTTGGAGTGCAGGTTTAACTATCCATACCTGCACGATCAATCTCTTACCTTATCTGGATGAAGAAGACAAACCCCGTGCTTTATTTCACGGACTTTCGGCAGTCGCTAATGATAGTGCAGGCGCGCCGCCTTTGTTTGTCGTTCAGCCGTTGCCCAACTCTACAGTTGATTTTCCGACTCTTAAAAGCTGGTTTTGCCAGTTTATTGAGGTACGGGATGCTGAAGCCGCACAAAGATGTCTGGTATCTGCGATTCGCTCAGGGGCTAATTTAGAGCAAGTTGCGGATATGCTGTTTTCATCGGCTACAGATCATCGTTATCTCGACATTGGGCATACCCTTGATTTTATTAACAAAGCACTGGAAGCACTTGATATTGTTGGTTGGCAAGCTGCGGAATCTGTTCTACCTAGCTTAGTTTCGGGTTTAGCTAGTGCATCCCGGATGGAAGAATCTAATTCCTGGCGCTACCCTGTAGATTTGGTAGCAATATTAGAGTCGGCTTTTGAGCAATTACCCAATGTTTTAAATGCGGGAAAATCTCAACGAGGAACTTGGGCAAACTCAGAGCAATTAATACCAATCTTATTAGGTGAAGACCCACAAGCGATCGCTGACTCGCTACTGAATGCCCTACAAGCTGGTTGTACAGAAGAACAATTAGCAAGTATAGTTACTTATACAGCAGCGTTGCGTGTAGCTCGTTTTAATACTAACAATGACTTTGGAGATTGGAATTCCGCACATCATCCATTCACTTTTGCAAACGCTGTGCATCAAGGTTTACGACGAGTGCCAACAGTGGAACTACTCAGAGGCGTGTTTGATGCGGCGATGAGTGTTTATTTGAATCGTTTTTTGAATGTACCACCAGCACGACTTCCAGAACCCAAAGACTCCGTTCCAAATCCCGAAGAATTGCTCCAGCAGCTACCCGATTTATTAAATCGTCAACAGCAAGTTAACCAAACAGGTCAATTAGTGGCTAATTATTTATATAGTGGTGGCAAGCCTGAAAGACTGATGGCGATGCTAGGAAAAATGATGCTCAGAGAAAACCGTGATTTTCATGTTATTCAAGAAATAGAAGCCGCTTTTCGTCAGTATTCCCTATTAGGTGACACTCCTGCTGGGGTTCATGTATTAGTTGCTGCTGCTCGGTATTTAGCAGCCCATTCTCCCACAATGCGATCGCAAGCACAAACCTATCAAATCGCTTATCGTTTACATAAAGGCGATCGTTTATTTGAGGAATGATGAGTAGAAAATATCGAAAACCATTGATTGGGATTACAACTTATGGTCGCCTTGCAGCATTACCATTTTCTCTGCCAAGCGAATATATAGATGCAGTCCGTAAAGCAGGTGGCATTCCCATATTATTACCACCAGGAGAAATTGAACTTGGAATACTTTTAGATTCTTTGGATGGTTTAATCATCTCTGGTGGTGGAGATATTCACCCTGCTTGCTACAATGGTTTTGCTCATCCGACTATTTATTCTGTCGATCGCGAACGTGATGCTTTTGAATTGCAGCTTGGCAAGTTAGCTCTTGAACGTCATTTGCCGATATTAGGTATTTGTCGGGGTTTACAAATTCTTATCGTTGCCAGTGGAGGTACTCTAATTCCTCACATTCCAGATGTTTACGGTACATCTGCATTACATCGTCTAGAGCCTGAACCAGGACGACGTTTACATACAGAACATCTCGTCACGATAGATGGAGAGAGCCTTTTAGCTGAGTGTGTACAAAATTCTCGCATATCTGTAGTTTCTTGGCATCATCAAGCAGTAGATAAAGTACCGCCTGGTTGGCGGGTTGTTGCTCATGCCTGGGATGATGGAGTCATTGAAGCTGTGGAGCACGAACATCATCCTTGGGCAATCGGTGTACAATGGCATCCTGAGCTTTCAATTCTCGATCCCAGTAATCAAAAACTTTTTCTAGCTCTCGTTCAGGCTGCACATATAAGACAGGAATGCCACTAAGATATTCAAAACCAATACCTTTTCCCTTTCCCCTTTAACCGAACCGTATTGAGTGTTGTTTTTCTTCGGTTGATACTTTCAAGTAATATCATGTCCGCCAAATTACCCATAATAAAAGAACCCCACCCCCAACCCCTCCCCGCCTGCGGGGAGGGGAGACAAAGCACAGCTTTGGCGGGGTGGGGTTCTTCGAGTTTAATAAGCAATCAAGCGGACATGATATAACACCGCCAAGAATTAAATCTCTACTGGCTCCTGATCGAATTTCCGCATCAATTCTACAAGAGCATCTCGGTCTGGAGTCTGTCCTTCCTTGAGCAGTTCGGCTAACCCTTCAAAATACTTTTCGCGTTCTCCTGCTGGACAAAACATGATTAATAATTTTGCAGGCTGAGTTCCTCGGTTAGCGAATGTATGAGGCGTATTACGTGGAACTAATACAAATGCCCCTGGTTGTCCCTGCACTATCTGATTTCCAACTTGAATTTCTACTTCTCCTTCTAATACATAAAACATTTCTTCCATTTGTCGATGAATATGCAGTACCGGGGCAGTTCCACCTGGTTGTATTAAGTTTTCAAACAATCCCAAGTGACCATGAGTATCAGCACCAACTACTTTAAATGTTATTTCGCTATTACCAGTAGTTAGATGATTACCTTCTCCTGGCATTAACACAATTTCTTTAACTGGTAAACTCATCAATACTCCTACTTATAAAAAAGTTATTTTTAAATCTCTAATTTAGAGGCTTAAGCGTTTCTTCAATCAATCACTACTAGATTATATTTGTATTCTGTTAGAAATTATAAACTCAAACATCCCTCAATATATAAGTTTTTTACAATACAATCGTAGTCTCGCCATACGTGTCAACTTAAGCTATAAATGGCTTCACTGTTGGCTTCATCACCCGCCTAGAACTAAAGTTCCAGGCTAACAGCTCAAGTCATCTTTAGATGACTAAAGATTTTCCGGGATATTTAGTCATCTTTTAGATGACTTTTGCTATGAGCAAGGAACTTCAGTTCCTTGCAGGACATCGGTTTTACGTTAAGTTGACACCAATGGCGTCTCGCCCGCCCAATATATGCAAGTTAAATGTGGAACAGCTTATTTGCCAAAACTAGAACTGCTCCTCCATCATAAGAAAAGTATGACAGTGCTTTTAACCCAATAAGGGCTTTTGATAAACTAAAAGCACCGCCATACATTTTGCTGAGGATCTTGTTATATTTGAAATTATTCAATGCGCTCAAAAAAACCAAAACTTCCTACTTTAAGAAATCGGATTAAAACCGAATAAGTCCGTAATAAGCACTTGCAGCAACTAGAACAATTGTTAATACTCCCAAAGTTATGCTAAGTATAAATTGGATAGAGGTTTTTTGATTTAGAGCTTCTTTGCTTCCACCTTCAAGTGTTGTCCGTTCGGTGTTGTTAGAATTGTTTATGTTGTCAGTTTTCATGGTTTTATCCTGTTTGATTATTTATTACAATTTTGCCTTGAACCCGAAAAATTACATCTAACTTTAGGATTAACAAAAAAGGTAGAAATAACTAGATGGAATTGAACCTAATACCAATTCAAAATTCATGCATTAAGAAAGCCAGACAGAAGAAAGGTATGTCCGTATGTATCTGTCGCATTCTTTTTTCAAATTGGTATAACTTTCATGGGCCTGATTTCAAATCGGCATCTCAAGCATCTCGCAAATTCCTTCTCACATCTGTTTTTCTTCGAGCCAATAGATCGTACCTAAGAGGATGTTTGAAATGTTTGAAAAAAGCGCTAATTTACCCCACCATTTGAAGCCTGCGGGGAATTATAAACGCCCCAATATTCAATACCCCGATCGCGTAATATGGGTTCAACGCGATGAATTTCTTCTTCTGAGCCTTCTAGTATGAGCAAATAATAACTCTGCTGGAGGCGATCGCTATAAACTCTGGCTCGCTCTTCAGGGATACCTAAATCACCTAATGCCTTCAGTAAATTCTGATTTGCTGCGGCTCCCACAGCAACACCTGCCACGCTACTAACCAATGCTACACCTACAGAACCTGCTGCGAGTACGGCTCCTAAACCGGGAAGTGCTAAACTACTCAAACCAACTAACACGCTACCCCAAGTAGCTGCTGTCAGTGTGTCTCCTACGGCTCCAGTTGTATCGACATCTCGATCGCCAATGCGATCGCTTATCTGCGCTTCACCTAAGTTTTCACCTTGCTCTACATCTTTAGCAATAACAGAAACTTTTTCCAGAGAAAAATTTGCAGTTTTCAATTCATTAATTGCCTGCTCTATTCCTTGAGAATTCGCAAATACTCCTAATGCATGTATTGTGTTTTTAGTTATCATATTTTTCTCCTTTAGATTATTGTATTCGTGCGTCCATAACCTCGGCATTAGACTCTAATTCACGAGTAAGTTTATTACAACGCTCCTAAATTGTTATTTCTTGAATTATTTCCCCAAGGGGGGATAAATCATCAGTGAAGAATTAGCGAACCAAGTGGAGTACGTCACGCACTAAGCTATAACCAGCTAAATCCCAAAGTACGTAAGAAATAAAGCCAATCATCGCTAAACGCCCGTTCCACAACTCTTGTTGCGGATTCCATCCAAAAATCCAAGCATTGCGATCGACACCGTTATAGGCTTTAGCTTCAGTAGATAATTCAACCACTTTGTTAGTTTCAGTTGCCATTGCAAATATTCCTGAATAACTCTACTACACCCACATCTTAGTTACTATTACGGTTGCAGTTCTCTGTCTATTGGGGAATCTGAAAGCGTCACGGGAAGTATCTCAGGGCATTGTCTAAACTTTTGATAGTTTTGACTAAAAAGCATTAGTAACTTGCACCAAAAAGCTTACCAAACCTTATCTGTAGCCGTTTCACTACTTCAGAATCAACTTTCAAATGACGCAATCTCCTAATGCTATTTACTTTTTTTATCAACAGTCTCTTAGTCTGATTCACTCCTTAAGACAGATGTAAGAGCAGATTTGATTGAACCTCCGGCTTCCTTGATTTTCTGGGCGATGGGTTGCTCATTATGCAAAAATACACGCGCACAATTGCGTCCCGGCAAACCGGAAATCGAACCACCCGGATGAGTTCCAGCACCAGTAAGATACAAGTTATCAATTGGTGTTTTGTAGTTCGCTAATTCCGGCAACGGACGGAAGCAAAGCATCTGCTCTAAAGTCATATCGATGTGGTAATAATTACCTTTATAAGTCCCTAACCGTTCTCCCAACTCAGCCGGACTTTCTACATGACGGGCGATGATTGAATGTTGCAAATTGGGCGAATATTGCGCCAGTTTATTAATCACCTTGTCTGCAACTTTATTTTTCAGTTCATCCGTCCAACCCGTACCTTTTAAACCTGTACCGTCTGCACCAGCAATTTGATAAGGTGCAAAAAACTCTATCCATAATGTATGCTTGCCTTCTGGTGCCATCGATGGATCGAGTCCGGTAGGCATTACCACATACATCGATGGGTCTTCATCAGGAATTTTACCCAGAGTAATCAGACTATGAGCTTGTTCTACATGATTGACGGAATCAGCAATCAGAATAGAACCCATCAGATAATTATCTTGATGATTGTGGTGGACAAAGCGCAACGGTTCAGATAAAGCACAATCAATTTTGAGGATGGTTTCATTGTTGTTGACAATGCGGCGGTCTAACCTTTCGCGCAAGTTGCGATCGCTATTATCGACATCGCTACTATCCATTAGTTGCAAGAATAAGCGCTTGGCATCAATACTTGAAATTACACCTTTATTCGCACGATATTCTTTGCCACCAGCAACCCGCACACCAACTGCTTTACCATTATCTACCAAGACTTTTTCTACCTTTTGGTCGGTGAGAATCGTACCACCTTCACTTTTTACCATTTTCACCAAAGCTTCCACAAGTCCACCACTACCACCACGCGGTCTTGCCATACCGGGATTATGACGTAACATCATCATCATCGCCCCAAAGGACATAGCTTTTTGTGAGGGAGGGGAACTCAGTTCGGCTGAGAGTCTAGCCAGAGGTGCTTTGACAAACTCAGAATCGAAGTATTCGTTAATATTATCAGTGGCACTGCTGAGTAAGGTACGGAGTAAATCAAGGGTTGTGTTAGAGCCACCTAGAAGGGAAAATAAGTCTTGCAGACTATTGAGATTGTAATTACCAGCAATATCAACAATTGATTTGGGTGGTGCATTGAACAAAGGAGCAATCCCTGTGATAAAGCGCTGCCAAAAATCGGCATATTCAGCGTATTTTTGGGCATCACGCTGACTGTAACGGGCAATTTCCGCACAAGTCTTTTCCACGGATTTGTGAGCTAAGAAGTACTTCCCATCTGGATGAGGGCAAAAGGCAACTGGATCGCAGCTAAGATATTCCAAGCCGTACTTATGCAGTTCCAACTCTTGGATGACTGGGCCTAAGAAAATAAACAGATGGTTAATGGCGCAAGGACTAAATTTAAAACCAGGTGCTTCATCAGGCATAAGTTCTTCAGTTGTAGAACCGCCGCCGGGGAGCGATCGCCCTTCCAATAACAGAACGCTGTAACCAGCTTTTAGTAAGTAGCCAGCACAAACTAAGCCATTATGACCAGCGCCAATAATTACAACGTCATACGATTCCATGAGTGCAATGGGGGGATTAAAGTATATTCCCTGATATTAGAAAGTGCTGAAGATATCTAAATCTTTCGTGGGTTATAAAATATTTATATATCTAGTAGTAGTGTTTTGATCGCCAAGAAGTCAATTTATTTTTAACCCACTTTATTGTACGCAACCAAGAAACACTATAAATAAATCCAGAGTTCATATTATTTATAGCTAGTATCAGTTTTTACCTATATTCTTGTAGTCATTTCTTCTAGTTCTTTAAGGTGCTGTGCGTTCACAAGCCATTTCTCTTCATAGTTAGATTTATCTGTACCATATTGACTTTGTTGCTCTTTTAGTATTGCAATTTCATGATTAATTATTGGTAACGCTTTCCCTTGGGTAATTACTTTTTTTAGCAACTCAAACCGTGATGTTTCATTAATTTGACGCAAGAGTTGAGAGATACAACGACTAATAATAACTTCATTGCTAAAAGCAAGAATGCTATGAGATTCATCATCTTGAGATAATAATTGCTCGCTGACATCAAACAAAGCTTCTACAACTGAAGGGATGTAATTCACAGGAATTTCTTCAGTGGAATTTTCTAGCTGTTCTATAAACACCCTGGCTTGCGTTGTGCCGTTTGGAAGCTTTTGTTTAGTAAGTTCTATCAAAGAATTTCTAAACCTCTCTCTATTTTCAACCAAACCAAGGATAATTTTTATCTGAATATTAGACAATTTACTTGCTGATAACGACAGACGAAAGTAAATAGGAAATATTTCTAAACTACACACACGTAGCTGTTCGCGCCATTCCAATTGCTTTTCATCTAGAGAAGTATTGCCCAAAATGAATTTTAATTTAGGAAAAAGGTGCATTAGCAGGTTTTTAATAGGCTGCTTGTCTTCATCTCGCAGTTGAGCAATCCAGGTATTCAGAAGATTCTTGAGTTCGTCTATTGAAAGGTTTATCTCTCCTACAAAAATATGAGGATTTTGATGGATTATACTATAAATTTTTGGACAAAAGACTCGCAAAGACTCAATGGCAAGGAAATCAACAGGATTTACTTCATCTTTTACTGCTGGATACGTCACCATTAAAGTATTAATAAAACGAGTAATATCGCGGATGTTAGTAATAAAGTGTTCTATTCCTTGAAAGTAAATATCACCCCAGCGACTTTGGTTTATTTGTTGTTTTGGAGTTTCTGCAAATATATTATCAAGCTTTTCAAAAAGCAGCCTGCGAAGTGAGGTTTTATCAGCAATAGGTAACTCAAAACTAACTTGAATAATTTTTTCTAAGTATGTTTCTTCAGATATTTCTTTAGTATCTGCAATTTTTCTCATGACAATTTCTTTATCAAAAACCAGAAGATAGACAAGATTAGTAAAATTTCGCATTGCTTTAAAAATACGAAATAACTGCTTGATATCTTCCGCAGCCAACCGATCGATATCATCAATTGTTACGACTATTCGCCTCTGCTGCTGTACTAGCGTGTCTTCTACTTCTTCTTTTAATTCGGCAGCTTCCTTGTCCCTATCGTCCAATAATGCTGCTAATGCCTTGCCAGTTTGAGCATAAGGTAGAGGAATATCTGAAATAATGGCGGCAAAATCAGCTACTCTCTCCCTCAAACCTTTTGGCACAGATGACTCTTTGCTTAAAACGTTTTTTAATTGGTCAAAAAATCGTCTTGTAATATTTTCGTGTCCAGAGAATAACCAGGGATTAAAAGGAACGATAATTGGTTTCTCCTCCTCTGGCTTTTGCTGAAGATAGTGAACTACAAAGTTTAATAATGTAGATTTGCCAGAGTTCCAAGAACCGTAAACTGCAATAATGAAACCTTCAGGAAAGCTCATTTTACAAATGCTGTCTGCTAGATGCTTGGCAAAGTTCGCATTTCCTAGCAGGTCTTTTTCAGGATCGACTAAGGAGCTATCTGCCGATATATCGTTGATTTCTGTCTGTGCCATAAAAGAGTTTTTGATTCATGTTGCGATCGCCTCTATCGGGGCGTAGCTCATCGTGACACATTCAGTAGCATGAGCAATGATACCTTAGGATAGAAATTTTCAGTGAAATAATTTCCTCAAGACTTATGCAATTGGTTTTAGATTACTTATTTGGCATCACTGAAATTAAAAGGTTAAATAGACAAACAGCGTATATGGTAAATTTTATCTCCACATTATCTAAAAAGAGTACTTAAATAATTTGAATTTAACCCCAATCATAACTATTGGCTAGATAAATCAGCATTCTTTATGTCTATGTGTACTCGTAGAAGCTAAATTTTTATATCTTTCTGTAAAGGTATTAATCCTCAAGAATGATTTTGAAAAAATCCTATTATTTTATCCTCACAAAATATTAATTAACTGCTAAATTTATTACACTAAAGCTTATATAGCAATCCGAATTGAAACGTGAGAAAACACTGAGATTAAAAGTGGGTGTTTTAAAGCCTTTCAGCGATTTTCTCTCTCACGAATGATTTAGGATTGCTATAGGAAAATCGTATTAACTTTAGGCCAAAGAATTTACTTGTGAGATAGAAGCCTAACCACAGTTATATAGCAAAGTGCTGTTAGCGTCAGCGGGGCGTTTAGCCCGTGGTGAGTAAAAACCCGGTCAATTTAAGGCTTTGAGCAATTAACACTGTCCTAACCTATATGACTACGGCTATATGTTAGTTATTTCTGTTCAAGCAGTTTATAGTCAACACTTACTATAGACTAGTTCTTCAGGATAAGTAAGCAATTGCAATGCTTTAGAACTTATTGATTAAATCTTATATAAATTTTACTAATTGTGGGTAATAGTAGCTATAACAATTTAATTCTTTAAATATTGACTAAATAATATGGTTCAGCCCCAAGAAGATGACATTTCAGTAGAAGCTAGTTCTCTTCCCCCTGTCCCCATTCAAGAAATCTCAGAGGATAGGGCATTAACAGAGACGGTACTTTTCCCAACTCCAAAACTGTTTCTAAAAATCCCTAAGCCAAAAATTCGCCAAAGTCTCAAGGCGTTAACTTTTGAAAGTGTCTTTGCTGCGGTTCTTTATAGTATCATCGGCGGCGCGTTGCTCAGTAATTTCTTGCTAGAGTTAGGCGCTGGGGCAGCCGAAATTGGTCTACTCGCGGCTATCCCTCAGATGGTGAATCTACTCCAACCACTGGGAGCGTATTTGGTCAATCGAAGTACCAGCTTCCGTTGGTATTTCATGTGTATTTTCATCCCGTCGCGGCTGCTATGGTTGATTCTTCTACCAGCGATTTGGTTGGTTAGTTCATCTCGTATTACTGGATACCAAGTAGTACAGTTGACATTGGCAATTCTCTTAGTAGCTAATATCATCGAAGCTTTTGGTCGTGCGCCTTGGCTTGGGTGGTCAGCTGTGTTAGTACCTCAACGGTTGCGGGGGCGATATTTCGGCTTTCGCAACAGTATTCTCGGCTTGACTAACCTTGTTGGTGTGCCTCTGCTAGGTTTAGCGGTATCAGCTTGGCCTGGTGGAACCCTTCAAGGTTATGGTGCAGTCTTGATTCTAGGAATCATTTTAGGGCTAATCAGTGTGGGCTGCCAGTTGTGGATGACTGATATAAACCCGCAGCTTTTAAAAGTTGGAGATTCAGACACATCACACCCACAGCCCCAAGGAATAGATTTGAGCTTGTTTAAAGATGCTAATTTTTTGAAGTTTGTGCTTTACCTGAGCATCTGGTGCTTTGCTGTTAACATCAGCAATCCTTTCTTTAACCTCTATATGCTGGATAATCTGGATATAGATATAAGTATAGTAACGATTTATCACGGCTTAGGAACTGGCGCGAATATGCTAATGCTGCTTTTGTGGGGCAAACTAGCCGACCGAATTGGGAATCGTCCACTACTACTATTAGTGGGAATCTTAGTGGCGGTGACACCTCTGCTGTGGCTTTTGGTTGGAAGCGATCGCATTTCTTTTTGGATCTGGCTACCCTTGTTACACATACTAGCTGGCGCAACGTGGGCAGCAATTGATTTGTGTACCAACAATTTGATGATGGGAATAGCACCGTTGGGTCATCAGTCGAGTTATTTTGCGATCGCAGCTGCAATTGCTGGTATCACTGGAGCAATGGGTATTACTGTCGGTAGCTTTTTAGCAACTCTGCCCGGTATTGCGGGTTTGCTGGGGTTGTTTGTTCTCTCAAGCTTACTACGCATGGCTGCACTTGTACCCTTAGTTTTTGTTCAGGAGCAACGCTCTATACCACTAGGCCAGCTAATGCGATTCTTATTCCCAATGAAGCAGTCAACCGATCTGATAGAAGTGGAATAATAAGTTTTCAATTATGTATTTCAACAACATCCCAGCAAACTATAGAGTCGTTGAGCATCACGAATAGCGTTCCCATCGGGGTCGTTGTTGAAATACATGTAAACGTCAATCTCCTGCATTAGAAATAAATGGATACGTTCAACCCATGTAGATAATTCTTCATCGGTATAACCTACGTTCCATTGCCCACTGTGCATACGGATATAAGTCCAAGGGGCAGTCAAACAGATATCAAGAGGAACTGTTGGGCTGACAGGTAGACAAAGAGCTACACCTGCACTTTCTAATAGTTGGTAAATTTGTGGAATCAGCCAACTTGAATGACGAAATTCAACTGTAAATCTTTGTTGAGGGTAGGTTTGCAGTAATTCTAAAAAGGGCTGAAGACGTTCAATATTAATCTGCCAAGTATGAGGAAATTGAAATAAAATAGGGACAAGCTTTTCTTGCAATCCAGACGCGCGTTCCATTAGGCGAGATAGCGGCTCTATCGGGTCTTTTAATTTCTTCATGTGGGTGAGATAGCGACTACCTTTAACAGCAAACATAAAATTAGATGGTGTTTGCTTGCACCAAGTTTCAAAGACAGACCGTTCTGGCAAACGATAAAAGGAAAAGTTAATTTCTACAGTGGAAAAATGTTGAGCATAAAATGATAATTGCCGATCGCTAGGCAAATGTGGTGGATATAAAATATCCATCCAATGCTTATAAACCCAACCACTAGTACCAATTTGTAGCTTACTCATTCAGTTATATTATTCTTTTGATGTTATACAATGTAAAATTAATTAAATTTGCTCGTAATAAGCGGCTACAGCCCTGTTTTAAAGGCTACAGCCGCTTACTATAAAAATTTGATATCCTTAAAATAATTTTCAAGTTAGTAGTTGATGGCTGAATTTTTGGAGTTGAAATTGAACCCAATCACCACCTTTACTTATACATTGATGGCATATATCTCCATAGCCTTCGCCTTGGTCATTGCATACAATTAACCTGACTCGATCTGTCTGAGAATTTTGCTGGCAAATTAAACATATTTTACTAGTTTTACCTGTATTACATTCTATTTGGAATTTCATGTCTATTCTCCTAATTAAATATATTTAAATAAAGTGTAAATTATGTATTTTGTATTTTTTGAATACTTTTTTCTATAAAAAAGTATTCAAAAATAAATTTTATGCTTTATTAGTTTGTTTTAACTGTGTGACCAATGTAGCGACTAGAAGTATCATTATTGATTTTTATCTCAAATAATTCTGCTTTTTAACCTTTAATTTGATTATTTAAACCCTGAAACAGGATATTTTGAAATATTTTATAGCCGTAGTCACACAAATTAGGACATTTGGAAAGAGTGAATGCTAGAGTTAACAATAGTTTTACCTCCTGCCCTCTGCCTCCTGCTATAAAGCTACTCCCAAATTTCTACGATAAATGAAAATTGATAATGCCAGATATCAACAGAGGCGGTGTTTAAGGGAGCCATTGTAATCCCTTATCCTGTAATTTCTGCTCGATATGCTGCATTTCCTGGATAGTTTCTCCAGTCACGATCGCATAAATATCTGTGTAGATTTTTCCGTATTTGATTTTCTCTAAAGCGGACAGAATAATTAAATCCTTGCGATCTAGTTCTGGTTTTAAAGTGGCTAAAATTGAATCCAACGCTCCTTCCATGCGGTAGTCACTGGAATATTTAGCTACTCCCTTTCCTAGCTTCAGTAGGGTATTACGCTGCAAGCACAATGGAGTCGAGCCATTGACTCGGAAATTGGCATCGATCGCATAAAATTGTCCGTCTCGATCTTCCAGCACATCAAAGCCAATCACGCCGAAATAACCCTGTTTGTGAGCATACTGACCAACGTTAGCAATCATCTCAAAGAACTTGCTCATGTCAGTGTTGCGGTAGTCAATCAGTCCACCTAAATAGTTACCTTCTGGAGTGACGAGTTGGCCGGTAGTGCCAATAAGGGTTATCTCTCCTAGCTTGTTGACATAGAATTGTACGCAGTAATTTTGCACCTCATTCTTGACGAACTCCGAGACAATAATCGTATTGAGCAACTTAATATCAAGATACTTCCTAATTTCTTCAAGGCAGTAGTTCAAATCGCTGGGACTTTTGATGATATAAGTGCCTTCTCCTGAGAGTCCGTGGGATGTTTTAATTAAGTAGGGATATTGTGGTAACTGAATATCTTCAATATTTACTTGGTGCAGATTGTAGCTTTCGTATTTTGGACATTGCACCCCCAATTCGGCTAGGGTTACTTTGCTGAGTAAGCGGTAATGAGTGTCTGGATCAACAGCGTGTTTTTCAGGTTTGAGGCGATCGAAGGGAAATAGACTAATGAGTTTGTCAAAGCGTTCGCTGTGGCTAAGATCGTCCAGATAAGTCGAGCAATCCATCATTTCAATATTGGACTGGCTGAAGCCGAAATGCTCTTGCCAGTATTCAAGCAGCGACTTTGGCGGCGGAATAATCACAATTCCAGGAATGCGATCGCCTAATACAGCCAGATTTTTCCACGGTTCCTTCTGACAAATCTTATCGAAGGAGGTTTTAGTGGCTTCACTACTGCCATCTTGAATAAAATATTTTTTTCGGTTAGGATAAGCAGCCCAACTGGCAGTTGCAGGGTAATTTAAAATAAACCCATAAGATGCATCTGTGATATCAAGAGCAAACAAGTCAGAAAGAGAATTCCCTTGAAAGTATTGAAAGTTATATTTTGAATTCATTTAGTCCTCCGAGAAACCGCATCCCCTTTGGGGATACGGTTGTTTATAGAAAACGATTTTCCTGCATTTCCAAATAATACCAACTTTAAAAAATAAAGCTGTATATTTAAACTTGAAAACTCAGATGTAATTTGGCTTCATTAATTACGCATTACCTGAGCGTAGCCCATTCCGAATTGGTATGAGTTATTTCTTAGTAAAGGCAGCCACCTTATCTTGTCCTACGGTCATATAAGCACAAGCCATGTGTGATGAGTTATACGCCCAGCCAACGCGTCCTTGACGGTCTATGAGGATGCACCCAGCTTCACCTTTAACCTTAGAAACCAAAGCGTCAATTGCCATTTGTGCGGCTTCATCTGGATGGCGATCGCCACTCAAAAAATCGATCGCAGTTTTAGCCAAAACCACCGGGATAATCGACTCGCCATCACCTGTTGTTGAGCAACCGCCGATTTTATTATCAGCATACAAGCCACAACCAACAAGTGCAGTATCACCGACGCGACCTTGTTGCTGCTTGGTAGTGCCGCCAGTTGAAGTGCCAGCAGCTAAAACACCGCTAGCATCCAATGCAACACAACCTATGGTGTTGGGGCGATCGATAACTTCCCGATCTTCCTTCCACTGTTGCCATTGCTCTTCGGCTATTAAGTCTTCTTTTTTACACATTTCCGCACCACAATCTATAGCGAAGCGTTCTCCACCCCGCGCTACTAGCAGCCTGGGTTTTTCATCCATAATTTTTCGGGCAACCGAGATGGGATGACGTATACCTTGAACTGCTGCAACTGCTCCCCAACTTAAAGAGCCTTCCATAATCGCCGCGTCTAACTCCACTTCTCCGTCGCTGTTGAGAGTTGCGCCAAGGCCAGCGTTAAATGTCGGGTCAGCTTCCAAAACACGAGTAGCTGCTTCCACAGCCTCGGCGGCAGTACCTCCACTGATTAGCACTGCCCAACCAGCCTCTACTGCTGCTGTACAGCCTGCATTGTTGGCTGCAACCTTGTCGTCCGTGATGGTTTTTGCTCCACCGTGAACAATGATAGTCGGTGTCATATAATTCCTTCTTGTTTAGTATGAATTTTGTGGAACTGCAATCGCCTTTACAGGTTCGTCAATTAGTTGTAGCGATCGCATTTTTAAAGTCTCTAAACCCAAGTGCTGGGTTGCTGATATAAACACAGCTTCGGGATAATCTTGTTGAACCCTAGCCCAGGTTTCGCTATCTACTTTGTCAACCTTGTTAAAAGCAATCAAACTTTTTTCTGGAATCTCTGGCATTTCTTCGAGTATTTCCAGCACACTTGCAATATGATTTTCCCAAGCTGGATGGGATAAATCCACGACATGAATCATCGCATCAGCCTCAACAACTTCCTCCAATGTGGCGCGAAACGCATCCATCAGTGGTGGTGGGAGTTCGTGAATAAAGCCTACAGTATCTGTGAGCAAAATTGAGCGGCGTTCTTGTGTTTCTGGTTTTGTAATTACCACCTTGCGGGTTGTTGGGTCGAGGGTAGCAAATAGTTGGTCTGCGGTGAAAACCTTCGCATTGGTTAACACATTCAGCAAAGTAGATTTACCAGCATTGGTATAGCCAACTAATGCCAGAACCGGAATTTCTTGCTGTTGTCGTTGTTGTCTAATTCGGGCGCGATGTGCTTGTAATTGATTTACTTCTTCCTGTAGTTGAGCAATTCGTCGTTGAATTGTTCGCCGTTCCGTCTCTAGTTTTGTTTCACCAGGGCCTCGCGTACCAATCCCCGCACCTAATCGAGACATTTCCTGACCGCGACCGCGCAACCGAGGTAACATATATTCGAGTTGCGCCAGTTCTACTTGTAATTTACCTTCTTGAGTACGAGCGCGTTGAGCGAAAATATCCAGAATTACTTCTGTGCGGTCTACAACTCGGATGCCAATCTCTTGTTCTAAATTACGAGCTTGAGATGCAGAAATATCTCGGTCAAAAACGATTAGATTAGCTCTTAGTTTGTGAGCTAAAAGGGTGATTTCTTCAATTTTTCCCTTACCGACCACTGTTTGGGGATGGGCGCGCTCGCGCTTTTGCCGCATTGTATCAAGTACAATTCCTCCAGCACTTTCAACCAAACGCATTAGTTCTGCAAGTCCATCTTCAAATCGTTGAACTGAGACATCTTCTGTCTGCACTCCTACCAGCAGCACCCTGTCTTGGTCGGAAACAATTTCTTGAGATAAGAATATTCCATCTCCGGCATCAACAATTTCTCTCTCCCATTCTTCAATTAGTTCATCAAATTCCTGTTCGGTTAGATCGTCCAAACTTAGAGGAGGTGAAATTACCCAAGGACTTTCTGAGTCAGGGAAAAGGTAAGCTAAAAAAGCTTCTTTTACTTTGCCATCAATTGCAGTTAACATGACAAGAGCATCTAAGCGCTGACGTATCATTGCAACCAACGCGGCTTCATCAAGTGAATTTGATTTAAGTTGAGTAGCAACACAACGGATTCCGCTCAAACGTTCTGCACTGCGGCGGGGTAATTCTTCAGGTGGAATTTGAGTTTGACTGGGTGTTCCGACAGCAATTCGGATAATTTGCCCACGCCGATTGATATAACAACAAATCGGGTGATGAATTTGTTGACTAATTGTAGCTAAGGCTTGAGCAAATTCTGGCGTAAGAAATCTATCTGCTGGTTGATTTTGCTCATAAAGCTCTTGCAGTCGTTTAATCTGACTAGCTTTTATTCCCTGAACATTGCCATAAATTTTTTGCATAAAACTAATAATTTACAGGTTATTTTTATCTCTGTATATTTTCATTTTGGTCTTTTTAAATTTTGATTTAATCTACCAATAGAAATAAGCAATTTAGCTATAGATAATCACATCAAAATCAAGCTTCTATAAAATGGTTTATAGACCAATTAAGTGAGGTATTAACCATAAATGAGGCTGTAAACGTGTAAGAGATTGTTTGAAAAGTGGTTATGTGATATTTAGGCACTAACTGATCCCCCTAGCCCCTCTTTTTAAGGCTACGGTGTACACACAAGTCTCTTGATCTGCACCTTTGTTGCATCGTCTTGCACCTTTGTTGCATTGACCTGCACCTTTGTTGCATCGTCCTGCACCTTTGTTGCATCGTCCTGCACCTTTGTTGCATCGTCCTGCACCTTTGTTGCATCGTCCTGCATCTTTGTTGCATCGTCCTGCATCTTTGTTGCATCGTCCTGCATTTTTGTTGCATCGACCTACAAAAATTAACCCACCCTACGTTACATAGCAACTTTAAAAGACTTGTGTGTATACTGTAGCTTTTTAAGGGGGAACCGGAATCAAACTCCCCCAATTTATTGGGGGATTTAGGGGAATCTAGAACGTTTTGTTACCGAGAATAAAACTTTTCAAACATCCTCTAAGTTTCACTGTGGTTAACCCAGACACAACACCAGAGGTGCAGACAACATAGACTAGATGTCTCTAATTTATGTACAATTATTGTTCATTAGCCACCCAGAACGCAAAAGTGCGATCGCTTCTTCTTTTTGTTTAGCTTCGACTTCGATCCACGGTGCTTGGTAGTAAACGTTAGGCATATCGGTAATCAAATCGCTGTGTTTTCGGTCATTGAAAGCTTGCTCACCATTGGAAATATGCACTAATTGCCAATCTGGATTTTTCCAAGTCTCTCGCGCTGCGTAAAACATGGATGCTACACTCGGATGATCGTAGCTATCCAAATTTTCGTGACAAATATGGTGATGGGCATCAAATACCATCGGCACACCAGTTTGCTGGCATACTGCTAAAATTTCATCGGCACTATAGGCGTATTCATCGTTTTCTAAAGTCAAGCGGCTTTTGATATTTTCTGGTAGTTCGGAAATTACTTTTACTAGTTGTTCGGGACGTTGAGATTTGCCACCATGAATATTCATCAATGACCAAGGCGATCGCGGTAATCCCAGTAAGTCAAGTATACGTGCATGTCCTGCTAAATTATTAATACTTGCCTGTACTACTTCAGGGGAATCAGAACTTAGCACTACAAATTGATCTGGATGCAACACCATTCTGATGTTCAATGCATTTGCTCGTTGACCAATTGTTGCTAAATCAGCGCTCATTGCTTCTAATATATTTGCGCCGATTTCGTCTTCTAAGTCACTTAGGGGAAATAAATTAGAAGACATCCGATAAAGCTGAATTTTATTTTGCTGACAAAAGGAGAGGGCATCATGTAAGCGTTGCAAATTATGGCGATACAGTTCACTCAGGACACTTTCGCGATCGCTAAGGGAAAGTTTTAAGTATCGGGTGCGTGTCATTGTCCGAAAGCGCACTTGTTTGTCTGAGGTGATGCAAACTAGCCCTAAAGAGGGCAGTGTACTTTTTTGGCACTGCTGTGCATTAGGTAAATTTTGAAACTCGATTACGCTCATTAACTAATACTAACTGATACTTGTTTTAAGCCATTCTTTAATTTAAACAAGTTCTTTCATTAGCTTACGAGTACCGAAAGAATGAATTTCTAATCCTTACAGGATGTTTTAAATTATAGGACTCATATTTGATTGCGTAGAAAAAAACTCAGTACACCTTTATTCCTTCTTCCCAGCCCCCAGTCCCCAGTCCCTAATCTCTACAAGTAATTCTCCGAATCAAATCGGATTGCTATAGTCTTTACTTATGTCGTTGTTGATGCCATTGCCAAGCATGGGCGATAATTTCGTTCAGATTAGGATACTCTGGATGCCAACCTAAAACTTTAGTTGCTTTGTCACTGCTGCCAACTAAAATAGGAGGGTCGCCTGGTCTGCGATCGCGTTCTTCTATTTTAATTTCTTTGCCTGTTATCTCTTTAGCTGTTTCTATCACTTCTCTGACTGAAAAACCACTGCCATTTCCTAGATTAAATACTTCACTTTCTCCCCCTTTGAGCAGATATTCCAAACCTAAAATATGAGCTTGTGCCAAGTCAGTCACATGAATATAATCGCGGATACAAGTACCATCTGGGGTAGGATAATCAGTGCCGAAAATCAAAATCGATTCGCGCTTACCAAAAGCAGTTAGCAGTACTAATGGGATGAGATGAGTTTCAGGTTCGTGGTCTTCACCCAACAACCCATTAGGGTCAGCACCTGCGGCGTTAAAGTAACGGAAACGTACAGACTTTAAATTGTAGGCTGCATCAAAATCAGATAGAATTCGTTCTACCATCCACTTGCTAGTAGCATAGGGACTAATGGGATCTTGTGGATGGTCTTCGGTCAGAGGAACAAACTTTGGTACACCATAAAGAGCGCAAGTAGAAGAAAAGATAAATTTATTAACTGATGCAGCAATCATTGCTTCTAAAAGCGTCAGAGTACCTGCAACATTATTATGGTAATATTTGGCTGGATTTGTGACAGATTCACCGACTGCGATATAAGCAGCAAAATGCATAACCGCAGTTATATTGTGAGTTGAAAATATGTCATCAAGAAGAGTGCGATCGCTCATATCTCCAATAATCAAATTTACCTGCAAAACTTCTTCTACAAGTTCTCTATGTCCGTTCGATAGATTATCTAAAACGATTACTTTATAACCTGCGTTTTTCAGAGCTAATACAGCATGGGAGCCAATATATCCGGCTCCTCCCGTGACTAAAATAGTTGCCATAATTTTCCAATCGAGAATTGGGAATGGGGAACTTGTACTGAGCGCAGTCGAAGTATGGGGAATGGGGCATTGAGAAGAGGCAGAGAGGGGCAGGGGGAAGGGTGCAGAGGAGAGGACTTTTCCCCTGCTCCCCTTAAAATTAACGTGAGTTCAACAGACCTCTCCCGGACAGCCTCCCTTTCTTAAAAGGCGAACGCGTTGCGTCTGGGTAAGGAGAGGGAGGAGTAACGGAGTAAGGAGGGTTTTTGCTCCCCTCTCCTGGTAGGAGAGGGGCTGGGGGAGAGGTCAAAATAGCACTCGTCGAACTCACGTTAAAATTAGATTGCCAGCCAACTAATTTCTTTCTTCCAAGTAGCGAGAAATTGCACTGTCAAGGTTTGGCATTAATTCACCTCGATTGCTACCGAGAACGCTGTAAGCTGGGCGGGGAGCAATCCAACCAAGTTCTTGCGTAGGAAGAGCAATTAGACTGCTGACACTCACACCTGCTTTTTTCGCTGCTAATCGGGCTAAGTCAGACCAAGCTATAGCACTTTTATTAGCCAAATGCCACAAACCTTTCTCGCCATCAATCAATAAATCAAGGCTGGCATGAACAAGATCGGGTACATAAGTAGGCGAAACGATCGCATCTTCGGCAGCAACAAAAGTATTTCCAGCAGCTAATTGCCGCAGGGCGATCGTCACAAAGTTGTAATCATCCCACGGGCCGAAAAATGCGCTGGTGCGAATTATTAGTGATGCCGGATGAGCCTGTAATACTAGCTTTTCTGCCAAAACTTTGCTGCACCCATATATATTGAGGGGCGCAACGGTATCAGTTTCGACATAAGGATTAGACTCAGCACCATCGAATACCAAATCTGAAGAGAAAGTTACCAGCGCCACATTATGTTGAGCGCAAGCAGCAGCTAAAATCGCTGCCCCTTCAGCGTTTACCTTTAAACAAACATCCGGTTCGCGTTCGGCATCGTCTACTCGCACGTATCCCGCAGCGTTCACAACTGCCCACGGTTGCAATTCGGTAAGTACTTTATTGACGGAAGCAGGATTGGCAATATCCATATCTTGGCGTCTTAGCAGACAATATGAAATTCCTCGGACTTGACACAACCGAGCAAAAGCCTTGCCTAGAGTTCCTGTGGCTCCGACGATCGCCAAGGGACGTACCAATTTTGGATTTTGGATACTTCGACTTCGCTCAGTACAAGTTTTGGATTTTAGATTATTGCTTGACTCATCAGTTTCCGATATTTTGTAATTATTGCTACGACAACTGACTGCTGGATAGACCAAACGCTCTTGTCGATGCCACCATCCTGGTGTATCAAGTAGTGGATGGTTGGGTTTATGCCCAGTAGCTAAATCTCGCACCATTTTAGCGATCGCAGTCTGTCTAGGCTGTGGAGAACGCAAATCAAATACGCCTGACTCATAGTATCCTGCCGAGCGAGTCACTAAACTATTCCAATCGTAGCTGCCCAAAAGTGCCCAAGCAGTCACAGCGCGAACATCTGCGCCTTGGTCTCGTAATTCTTGGGCTGCATTCCACACTTCATTGAGCCAACGTAGCTGTTCCTCACGGGTACAACTCAAGTGAACTTCAGTGACAGCAAAGGGTAGTTTGTAGCGTTCCCATGTCTCTTTGAGCAATGTCCGGGGGCCTGCCAAACCCTCAGCACAAACTCGCACTGCCTCTACATCTACATACTTGTCTCGACCATTACCACCATGCGTCCAAGCTGGATAGTTTTCTAGGTTTTCATCTAAAAAGCGTTCGCTTGTCAGGTAATGGTTAATGCCGATAATGTCAGGTGGA
Organism: Nostoc sp. DedQUE04; assembly: GCF_034530995.1. Taxonomy (NCBI): domain Bacteria; kingdom Bacillati; phylum Cyanobacteriota; class Cyanophyceae; order Nostocales; family Nostocaceae; genus Nostoc; species Nostoc sp. DedQUE04. Next base: position 21,899 of record NZ_JAVRCA010000087.1, read on the forward strand.
CAGATATATTGCAAAAATTCTTCAAGTTCAAGCTCACTTATACCACAGTCGCGCAAGTAATCCCACATGGGATGAGTTGGGTTGATTCGGCCACATAATAAATCCAAACTCAACCAGCGACGTTCATTCTCAAATTCTGCTTGATAAGCCAGCTTTGGCGTACTATGAGTTTTACCCAAATCCTCAGTTTGTAGGAGTTGGGCGTTGGGATTGACTTCTCTGATTGCCTGCATTGAAAGAGCGATCGCTTTGCACTCTCCTAACAAAGCACGAGCGAAGGTTAAATCGTCCCGTCCGTGAGGATACCAGTGACCATACATCCCACTAAATCGTGCTGTTGTCAATGGCTCGTTGATGGGTGTGTAATGTGTTACCCAAGGATAGCGTTCTGCAACCGCACGAGCAAACACTGCTAGTTTCTCAGGAAATTCTGGATCTACTAAGCTAGTATCACGCGGCCCACTGCCATGATGCACTAGCCCCACAATCGGACGGATGCCGAGTTCGCGCAAGCGTCCCAGCCGTTCATCCGCCCACGACCAATCAGCATTTTCCAAACCATTGGGCGCTATCCTTTCCCAAAGTACTGGATAGCGGATGGCGTGTATGCCAAGTTCAGCGAATAAATCTAGGTCATCTAAGCGGGTTGCATGACCATTGCGTTCTAATTGATCGAAATACTCTTCACCCACACGATTAACCGTACACTCTACACCAGCCCACACTTCTAGAGGAAGTTGTGCTTTGTTAGTGTTGAGTGTCGAGTTGAAAGCAGAAGTCATAATTTACAACTCAAGCTGATATTTTATTTGATGCGTTGTTTTTCAGTTTTGTAAGGTGTGTTATGCCAGAGGCTAACGCACCGCACCATCTTAGATTTTCGGTGCTTTATAAAAATGAGCAGCCTACTAAATACAGCGCAGCCCTAATTACGAATGAACGCGATGTACAACTTAATTCTTAGAACCCCGCTTCGATTCGTTTCCCCCCACAGGGCTACGGTGTACACACAAGTTATCGAATCACTACCAGTCCTCGAATTACCCCACCCTAGCCCTCCCCTTGTAAAGGTGAGGGAACAAGATTCTCTTATTTCCCCCCTTTCCAAGGGGGGATTAAGGGGGGTAATTCGACTTGCATATACAACAGTAGAGAGGCTTTGATTTTTGCTCCCCTTCCCTTGTAGGGAAGGGGCTGGGGGTTAGGTTTCAAAGAAAGTTGTGTACACAGACGGCACAGACGGCGTGAATTACGAATTATTTAAGCCTTAACCGCAATTTGCTTGTACACAGACAAAGCCTGAGCAACACATTGATCCATATTGTAGTACTTGTAGGTCGCTAATCGTCCCACAAAATAGATCCCTGGAGTTTCATCTGCCAGCACCTTGTATTTCTTGTAAATTTCCTGATTCTCAGAACGCGGTACAGGATAATAAGGGTCTCCTTCAGCTTTGGGAAACTCATAAACAATACTTGTTTTAGAGTGTTCCTGACCAGTTAAGTATTTAAACTCTGTCACACGAGTATAAAGCTGTTCATTGGGATAGTTGATGACTGGCGCTGATTGAAACACACTCGTGTTATGCGTCTCATGCTTGAAATCAAGCGAACGATATGGTAGTTTGCCGTAGCGATAATCAAAGTATTCGTCAACTGGCCCGGAGTATACCATCTCGCGGCAAGGTATAGCTTTTTGGATTTCCCGATAATCGGTGTTAAGCATTACCTTGATGTTCGGATGATTTAGCATATTGTCAAACATCCGGGTAAAGCCGTGGAGTGGCATCGCTTGGTAGCTATCGGTAAAATAGCGATCGTCACGATTGGTACGGGTAGGAATTCTGGCAATTACTGATTTGTCAAGTTCCGATGGGTCGAGTCCCCATTGCTTACGGGTATAATTACGGAAAAACTTTTCATACAGTTGTCGCCCAATTTTGCTGACCACCACATCTTCACTAGTGCGGATGGATTCTACGGGTTCAGCAAGCGATTTATAAAACTCTTCTACCTCAAATGAATTGAGATTCATCCCATACAGCTTGTTGATGGTGTCGAGGTTGATCGGAATCGGGACAAGTTGCCCGTCTACACTGGCAAGGACACGATGTTCGTAAGACCGCCACTGAGTAAAGCGCGAGAGGTATTCAAAGACTTCGCGGGAGTTGGTGTGAAAGATGTGGGGGCCATATTTGTGTACAAGAATGCCATCATCGTTGTAATGATCGTAGGCATTGCCGCCTATGTGGTTGCGCTTGTCTACAACCAGCACTTTTTTACCTTGAGTTGCCAAACGTTCTGCAATCACGCTACCAGAAAAACCAGCGCCGACGACTAAGTAATCGAAGACAAAATCTCTGGTAATGACATTTGGTGCTTGTTTACCAGCCGCGCCTGTGGAGTTAGCTTTGTCTTCACCATCACGCGCTGCAATGGCAGAGTCAATCAGCTTCATCATTGATGCCCAAGTGCGATCCCAAGAAATCTTTTCTAAAAAGGCATCTACTCGACTCAGCCATTCTGAGGTTGGGGTATCCTCTTGCATTGCAAGTTCTGCGGCGGTGACGAACTCAGAAACTGTGTCTGCAATTCGCACCAGTTTTGACTCTCCATAAGGACGCACCACGTCTCGAATCGAAGTAGATACTACAGGTCTACCTGCGGCAAGATACTCTGGAGTTTTGGTAGGGCTAATAAAGCGTGTTGACTCATTACGCGCAAAGGGCAACATTGCTAAATCCCACCCTGCTAAATAAGCAGGTAGCTGTTTATAGTCTCTGCCACCGAGATAATGGATATTTTCATGCTGTGGCAGAGTTGCGGGATCGATTTTGACAACTGGCCCAATAATTACTAGATGCCAGTCGGGACGGGCTTCGGCAATACCAGCAAGCAGTTCAATATCCATCCGTTCGTCAATTACGCCAAAGAATCCAAGGCGAGGATGGGGAATATGAGCTTGATCTTCTGGTTCTTGAAGATTTCTCGCCTGGCCAAAGTGGGGGACATCTACACTACTGGGAAAGGCATAAACGTTGGGATGCTGGTTCACTTTACTTTCGTAAAGGCTTTGTCCCCCTGTAAATACTAAGTCTGCACGCTTGAATAGTTCGGCTTCGTAATTCTTTAAAGTAGGTGACGCGCCGTGGAATGCAGACAATTCATCCATGCAATCGTACACCACGGCTTGGGGTTGCAAGTGGCGCGTGAAAGCGATCGCCATTGGTGTGTAATACCAACAAATGTATTTGTTGATATTATGCTCTGCAAATAAATTATTAATTAGTACTTGTAAATCTGCGTTGATTGCTTCTTCGCTTAAACCTTGTTGTAGGTGTGGCACAACCACAACTACTCCATTAGAATCTTGGTTTACATCTAACCTTGCCAACGGTTCTTCAGAGAAAATTGCCTCCTCAATAAAGAAGACTCGCTTTCCTTGAGCGCAGCGACTAAGAAGATGTTGTGGCCTTTGATAGACGAAATTCCAACGTAAATGAGATAAGCAAACTATATCAGGTGTATCTTTAAAAGTTTCTGTTGATTGAACTTTTTTATTAGACGAAGTTAAATCCAACAGTGATGTACTCGATGATTGCGTTTGGGCTAGCTGCGATCGCTTTGTTTTACGCTGCTTCGACGAAATAACATTGCTGACACCGTTGTTTTTGACTTGAGATTTTTCACTTGCCATAGTTTGTCTCGTTATTTAAATTATTAATTCTGACTAGCTAAACGCTAATACCTTTTCTTTGTAAGGCAGCATCAAGCTTACTTTCAGGCAAAAGCTTGCAATATATTTTGCTGCTTTTCAATATCGAATCGGTATAATCAATACTTGGCTTGACTGGTTCACTACTTAAGAAAATACTGTTTTATGTCTAATTTTTTCATCTACCAAAATAAATATAAAATTACTTTCTTGATTAAGTCTTAAGCACTATATTTTTATTTTATCTAAAATAGATTATTAACTTATGTAACACAAATAAATATTTATATTGAAAACCATGCAAATATAGTTGTTTTTGTCTGTTCGGTTTCGTACACAAGATAATTAAAATAATTATTAATACTATTAAAATTAATCAATTCAGCTTATTTGGTAACTTAGAGTAAATATTTAACGCTAAATTTATATAACAATTGCCTGGTTTTAAGTATTAAAACAGTATTTTTATAAAACAAAATATTAATTTGTTATCTTGAATACATATTATTGTAACAACTATTTTATAAATCATAGTAGCAGAAGTAATTTCTTTGATTGTTAGTTTTGGTAAATAAGTATTATAAATTTCACTCTGATGATATAGATATTATCTCAACCTTGGGTAGGATAAAAGCTTTTTGATTATGTGTAAGATTGATAATAATTCAATTCATAAACCTCACGCGATCGCTTTTAATGATGGAGCGATCGCGTTTTCTATCTCAGAGTTTTTCCAAGAAAATAGATAGTGCGATAAGTGTAGGCATTGGAAATAAATTAAGTAGTAAAGTTTCTGATTTTGAAAGGTTTTTTTTGAAAAATTTAATAGATTTAATGAAAATTCCGACTTTAGATATAAAAAGTCAAACTTACTATTAAAACGACTGACAGAGAATACATTGAAACCTGTGACGGATAACCGCAAGTTTTATATTAGCTATAAGGTTATTTATCACTCTATTAGTCGAAGGAATTACGAGTAATGAATGCAAGTCTTTTATCACTACCTAAGTTTCATAGCGGTCAAAAGGTAGAGTTTATCGGCGGAGAAGGCATCATCAAAAATTACCGACCTCAGTCAGGTAGCTGGGAGCCAGAAATCGGTCGGGTTGGTTATGAAACTATGATTTGGCTATCCGAGGTAGATATCTATTCGCCCTTCAATAATTCTTTTCATAATAAAATTAGAAATCATGAACATCATGAACTAAAAATGCAATTTCTACAAGTGGCTAAAGCAACAAAGCATCATAGCAATGACAATAATTAATTAGCAAATATTTTTTAATCAAGATAAAAAACATAAGCCCCAAATTAAACTCAATTTGGAAGCTTTTTTAAAATAGTGTTTATTACCTTTGATAGAGTGAAATATATGAAATACGAAGTTGAATTAAAAATATTATGTTTAGAGAGTTAACTAGCTAGAAACGATCTATTTATATCTATTAACAAATTAGATTTTGATGATTTCTCAGCTAGCGGTTACTATTTCGTAAACATCTACACACTTACCAAGAGAAACAAGATGGAAAACATTAACCAGGCAAAAATGATCGAGCGTTACATTGCTTTGGCTATCGGAATCAGTTATTTACTTTTAGGTTTAGCTGGATTTGTACCAGCTTTGGTTTCATTACCAGGATCGAGCGAATCTTTTGTTCCACTCGATCAATCTGCTGGTGCTTATTCTGCGGGTTTTGGTTATATCTTTGGTGCAATTCCCACCAATTTTTTGCATAATCTTGTTCGCTGTGCCGTCGGATTGTTAGGAATTACTTCTTACAACAATACTACCACAGCGCGTCTATTCAATCGTGGTTTTGCAGTTTCTTATGCCTTGCTGGCCATCATCGGATTGTTGCCTTTGGGTAAGACATTTTTTGGTTTAATGCCATTGTTCGGTGCTAATGTTTTGCTTAATGCATTAGCAGCGATCGCAGCTGGCTACTACAGTGTTGTTATACCAGCCAAAGTGAGCGGTGTTAATGTATCGCAAAATCTTTAATAGTTGCTGATAGTCTGCGGTGTCCAGGTAGGGCCATTGCAAGATGGCCCTTCTGGTTTCCAGATCAGCATATCTAAACAGATTTGCCGCATATCCATGTTTTTCGTCCAAGCATGGTAGACAACATACTCAGTCTTACCATCTGGCCCAAGAACAATAGAATTATGTCCCGGCCCGATAACAAAATTAGGAACAGACTTTAGCACCCGTGGCCCGGTTTCGTTACCTGCATCAGAGTAAGGCCCCATCACGTTGTCAGCAACGCCATAATCTACGCCGTAGTTCTCAGTTTCCCAGCGTCCACCACTATAAAAGCAGTAGTATTTACCTTCATGCTTACGAACGCAGGGGCCTTCTAAAGTATGCCAATCATAAATTTCACCATACATCAAACGGTTGGCTAAAAACCGTTGCCAATCCGATCGCGCACGTAATACCACTTTCCCTTCACCAGCAAGTTTAGTCATGGTTTGGAGTTTGTCTACAACTAATGCTGTGCCAGCACGCACTCCATCCGATGTATCCAGAAAGTCACGGGCGTAAAACAAATACCACTGTCCATCGTCATCCTGAAATGGGTGCGGATCGATCGCAAAAGGACAGGACTTTGGATCTACGACTGGTTCACCAACATCTTGATATGGTCCTAACGGAGTATCGCTTGTAGCTACACGTAACTGATGATTCTTATCTTCATGCCCTACAGAATAGTAAAGATAAAATTGGCGATCGCAGTAAGCAACTTCGGGGGCCCAAAAATTATCGCCAAGGGCGGGATCTGGGCGTTGTAGTGCGTTACCAACATAATCCCAGTTTACAAAGTCGAAGGAGCGTAACAGAGGAAAGACACACGATTTGTTATTGGAGTTAACATTTGGTGCGTCCGCTATTTCGTCTACCGTTCCTTCTGCTTCTGCTGCACCAGTACCGATCGCATAATATACGCCTTCGTGTTGCCAAACAAAAGGATCGGCAAAATAACCTTTGTAGACTGGATTAGTATAGGTTTGCATCTTAATTATCTATGGAATGACAAAAATCCTTCTTCCACTAGTGGTTAGTCAAGTTAAGTTTGCCGGGTTTGTAGTGAGGGCTTTAACGCTTAAATCAAGGACTAAAGTCCTGACTACAAACTTATTTACCAAGCATTGTTGCCTTGAAAAACTACTAGTATTTGAAATTCACGTAAGTCTCGACTTTGTTCTTAGGTAAGCTTTCTACTAGCTGACACCGTAGCATCTGCTTTAGTTTTTCTGGGAGACTATCATAATAGTCTTGTGGGAGAGTCAAATCTACCTTTGGTGTGTGCAACCAATGCATAGCATAGCCCATGACTACCATCGGCCTTGGGTGGTTTGTCCGATTTGGGGAACCCCGATGTAGTGCTAAAGGCGATCGCACCATCACGTCACCTGGCTGCATATAAAAGGATTCCATCGGAATTTCACCACTGGCAACTTTTTCTAATCCTTCTTCACGCGGTATAACATGAGTACCACGCGCCATTTGAAACGGCCCGTTTTCTGCGGTTACTTCCACCAGGGGAAAGTTAACTGCGAGGGCGTAAAGTGGGGTGACAATGCGATCGCTAAACAACGGGCGAAAATCCCGATGGGTTTCCTGATAATCTGAACCCTGGAATGGAACATCAACTCCCATCTGAACCATCACGTATTCTTGGTAAAACACGCGCTCTAAAACACCCATAATCACTGGGTTAGCAAAAACTAATTCATTAGCAAATGGGTAAATCCAAGGCAAGGTTAGATAGTAGCGGGAAACTTCACGAGGAGCCAACCCACCTGGTTGATTTTGACGCTCGTGAAATAAGTTTTCAAAAGCTTGTGCCCACTCGTCAATTAATTTTTGCTCAAAAACACCGGGAATTACACAAATTCCGTCTTGATTCAGTTTTTGAGCAAATCGGTCTAGGTCGGTAGCTGAATATTTCGCTATACCGCCTATACTTTGAACCATCTTTTTTATCCTCTTCAACTTATAACTAGAGGCGTATTAATATCAGACCTCTAGGAGATTTTTTATTGCTTGTCGATAGTAGCGCACTATTTTTAAAATTGGTGGCTTATGCCAATCCTCTGTAACAATTAATTTATATTAATTATAACGAATTACTTAACATAACCAAACTCTTTGACACTCCAGACAATGCAACGCGATCGCCTACTGTTTGAAGGGCATCTAATAGTCAAAAGAGTGCAGTTGGACTCAGCAAACCATCAATAGACACACCTGCATACATCAGCACATCGGCAGCTTCACGGGCGAAGGTAAGTGGGACTGCTAGCCCAAATTCCAGAGTTACCACTTGTGAGTATGGCGGCTTTGGTTTGCAGTTTATCAGAACCGCGATCGGAATTTTTGCTATAGCTGTTAGTTCTCGTCAAAAAATTGTCATAAATTTTCTCGATCTGTACTTGAGTGAATAGCTTTGTTCAAATCCCGCAGCAACTCTTCTTCTGCATCGCGCTCTTGCTTGAGTTCTCGAATCATTTCTTGACTGGAACCAATCAGCAAGCCAGCAACTGCACCAACGATCGCATATTTTTGCTCCAAACCTTTATACATTTGACTTGTGTAAGGGCAAGGAAGTAAATTAGCAATAATAAAACCAATTCCTGCACCTACAAATGCTGTCACAAAGGCAGAAAAAACGATTAATTTAGCGTTCATTTGCTTCGCTCCAATGCTTATAGCTTTGCTAAATTATCAGGAGATACTCTACATTGTGTCAGTGGTTCCCAAAGTTACAGCTTAATCTTTACCTCTTGTAATAATACCGATTCTGGGTTGAGTTGGTACTGAACCCCACCTTCAACCCCCTCCCCGCTCTTAGAGAGTCCAGGGTGGTTTCATACAAGCAGAGAAAAAATGAAACTATAGCAAGGGACTGGGGACTAGGGACTGGGGACTGGGTGAAAAGCCTTTTTGTGTCTAAATTTTATCATCTGTTAATGTCCTAACCATTTTGGCTGTTGCTATAGCTTTCTAAGTACAGCTTTGCGTAAAAGCGTAGTGTTTTTAATACAAGCCGATGTATTAACAAGGCCGCGGCCGCATTCACAATACAAGCCGATG
>NZ_JAVRCA010000088.1:0-30152 GCF_034530995.1 Nostoc sp. DedQUE04
AGTTTCTCAAACCCAGTCCCCGTGAGCATTTGCCATTTGCGGATGAGTCTATTGGATATTTCACCTTAGAAGGGCAACTGTTGCAAGTGATAAAGCACCAGGTACAACCGAAGGATAGCTGGTGTAATGGCAAGCCAGTACATAGACTTAATCTGACAACTCGCCGCATCTTGAGTCATACACCTGTTTCATCTAGCCCAATCAAAGAATTGTTTGGCTGGAACCCAGAGGCAGAAGTGCAGGTAGGAGACACGCTAGTTTACATTGATGTTGCATACGATTTAGCTTTCTCTGAACAACGCCGGCAATCTCATAACCAAAAGTGGCAGTTGCAACAGTTTATCCAAGGTATCACAGCGAAAAATCTCAAGGATAAAATAGTGCAATTTTGGCAATCTTACTACCAAAGCCAAAATCAAATCCGGCGAATTGCAACAATTTATGCGATTACTGTACTCATCCTGTGGTTTGTTGGGATAGTTCTTTACCGCTTATATTATCCTGATATCAGCATCCAAGAAGCTTTCTATGCGACAGCAATTTTGCTCTTGGGAGGATACGGAGATTTATTTGGTGGTGTTGAGTTTGCAGCGCAATCAAAGCCCTCAGACACTATTCCTTGGTGGTTGCGGTTGTTTAGCCTGGGAATGACGTTGACAGGTCAAGCTTTCGTGGGAGTATTATATGCACTGCTGACTGATGCTCTTGTCACTTCAAGATTCCTTTTTTTCAATTCCCGCCCTCCAATACCACAACGCAACCATCTAATAATTATTGGCTTAAATCGCTTGGGACAAAAAGTAGCTGCTCTTTTGCAAGAACTCAACCAGCCGTTAGTAGGAATTCATCCTACCACTCTCGACCAAGAAACTTTACCCGATATGCCCCTTGTCGTTGCTAATCCTACCGAAGCACTCATTAAGGCGAATATCTCCCATGCTAAAAGCATCATTTTAGTTGGGGACGACAATATGGAAAATCTGGAAATTGGTTTGATGGCTCATGCAATGAATCCCGCCACTACCTTGATTATCCGCTCTCAAGACCGTCAATTTAGTGATAATATCGCCCCTCTGTTCCCTTATGCTCAAGTTATATGTGGCGCGGCTTTGTCGGCAGAAGTTTTTGCTTGTGCTGCTTTTGGAGAAAATGTTCTCAGCTTATTTCACTTGAATGAGCAAATAGTCATGGTGACGGAATACAAAATTGAAGATGGCGATACCTTGAATGGATTGCTTTTATCTGAAATAGCATCTGGCTACAGCGTTGTACCGATTCTCTACCAGAAATATCAGCGAGACAATTACTCTTTAATGCCCTGGTATGATGTTAAGCTTGATGTTGGCGATCGCTTGATTGTTTTAGCCACAAGCAGTAGTTTACAGCGAATTGAATGGGGTGAAATGCTACCTCGCCTTTGGCAAGTGCAGATTGAAAAAGCTCTAACTACAAATGCCATTATGTATGGCACTGAAGAGATAGTTTTGATTACGGGATGTAGTTCAACTGATGCTAGGAAATGGATGAATAATTTGCCTAGAGTGTTGCCAATACCACTTTATAAATATCAAGCTCAACGTCTCGTGCGCGAGTTAACAAAAGTACAAGTTTTGGCGAATTTAATCTTTATTGGGCAACCTTGAATCTTCCGTAACTATAAGTCATATCAGGTTCAACAACGAGTCGAAGCTTGGAGATTTAACATCAATAATAAGCTTTTTAGCACTTACTGAACCGTATTGCATTATGAACGCCTTCCTGAAACCTCAGAGACATTCATCTATATTGCCATGATTCGTATTACGATCAAACAACTTGCATGATTTTTGACTGGTTCGAACTTTTAAAACATCCTCTTAGTTCCTAATCCCTAATCTCTAGTCCCTAGTTCCTATGCTTCCAAATCTTACGCAGCAGTTTAATATTGGTAATATTGTTAGCCTTGCTAGCTATCTATATCGTTCAAATTTCAAAAAATTTTCTCGCTTGTCATTATTTGCCCATTTATGGCTAATAGTCCCGATTTATGGCTGGGCAAAATTTTATGCGTTCGCTGGTTTAATTTCCCGTTTAGCGTTTAGTGAAATTAGTGGTCAGCCTGAAAGCTCAAAAGCTGCCAAAATTCAGATTAAAAAAAGATTTTGGCAGTTTCTTTTAACTGCAATTTTAGTTATCTTAATATGTTTATTACAAACTTTTATTTTTTACATTGGAATTTCAATAATTGCCGGGATAATATATGGAATATTAGCAAGAATTTTTGGCACTATATCTCAACCAATTACTCAAGCAAATCCCTTTGACAATACTATATTTAGAATCATCATTATTTCGATAGCTATATCTATTTATTTCAGCCCTCTGTGGTTTTACTTGCGTTTCTTCATTACTGATTTACCTCTAGCAATAGAAGATGATATTAACTTCATTGGCGCAATTAAGAGAAGTAGACAACTAACCAAGGGTTTAACATGGCGGATTATTGCCATTATATTCATATCATTTGTAATTACTTTGCCTATACAAATTTTAGGATGGTTGATTTATAGTAAAGGATTCAACATTTTAATACAACTAATCTCCCTATTGTTATCTGGAGATTGGGCTAATGAAAATAAAATGTTTATCAGTACATTACTACTGATAATTTTAAATTTAATCACTAGCATAATATTAATGCCCTTTTGGCAATCTATTAAATCTCTAGTTTACTATGACATTATTTGTCGTCGAGAAGGTTTTGATTTAAAAATCAATACAGTTCAGATAAGTCCAAAACCTTGATGTAAAGACGTGATTTATTGCAGAAAGACTACGCCAATAACCCTTAAACCAAGCGTATTGAATTATAACTAATTAATCAGATACGATATTATAATCATCTATGGATAATTATTATAATTAAAAGGCATTTATTACAAAAGTAAAAGCACAACAATGTGTGCTTTTGTAGATTATTTGTATTCAGTTCATTATGAAAACTAGAGAGTTTCTTAATTAGTCCAGTTTCGTACTGTAGGCACTAAAACCGTAAGCCAAAGTTTCTTTTAAATTATCTGATGGCTTGAGACTTCTGTTGATAGCATTAGCAAACGGCACCGGAATTCCTTTGATAGTTTCCGGCAAAATTGCATATTCTGCGGTTGGTTCAACAATGTATTGTGGACACTTCGCTTTCATTCCAGCAGTAGCTAACATTTCTTCTATTTCAGCAGCTGAATATTGCTTGAGATAAACCGGATTTCTCACAAATGGGTTTAGCCTTCTGATAAAATTATGGATAATATGAGAAGGACAGGACTTATTGTGAAAGGAATGATTAAAAACAAAAATTCCGCCCGGTTTTAGCACACGACATATATCAGCCAATAAATTTCTTAATTGTGCATCTGGGATATGCATAAAAACGCAGTTAGAAATTACCAAATCTATAGAATTATCTTCTAAAGGCAATGTCTCAGCAGAAGTGCAAATCAAGTTAAATTCCGCTTCTGGAAAAAAATTGTATTCTTGTTTAACCTTGACTAACCTCCGCAATAGAGGTTCAGAAATATCAATGCCATAATATTTTTCACATTTCAGATTTTTCGCTTTAGAAAGATGTAAAGGTGCGCGGCCATAACCAGAACCAATTTCTAGAATAGAACCAACAGATTTATTCAACGGAAATTTGTTCCAAGTACCTCCAGGCGTACCAGTTAGCAGAGTGTAATCTTGTTTAATGGGCGATGTCGCTGCAACTTTTTCAATTTTTTGGGAGCCATAATATGTTTTACCGATTGCATCCCATGTTTTTTTATGTTGAGTATTAGTTAATTGTTCATAGTCGCTGGGAAAATAAATTCCATCTCGTAATTCAAAGTCATTTAGACTGGATTTTACATTTGCTAATTGAGACATTATGATTATCCTCATCAATAGTGAATTCTGTTTTCTGTTATACTCTTAACTCAGCATTAACCGCAAGTGATTTTTACTGAACGGCTTTCCCTAAGCCTTTTTTCAAGTTTATAACTATTTTAAATTCGATGGAATCTGCTAGCAAAGAGCCTATTGCATCCAAGTGAAAACCGCTATAATGACAACCCTTGCTCGATCGCAACACAAGTTCGTATACATTAGTTGAGGGACTGCAACAATTGGAGGCTGTGATGGTAGGAGGGTTACAACAAAAACGGGTGGTAGTTGTAGGTGCTGGTTGGGCTGGTTTAGGAGCAACTTACCATTTGGCAAAACAAGGTTATGATGTGACACTTCTGGAAGCAGGCCCCTATCCTGGTGGATTGGTGGCAGGTTGGCAAACGGCAGCCGGCAAATCTGTTGAAGCTGGCATTCATGGCTTCTGGTATCCTTACAGAAATATTTTTTCCCTAATCAATGAATTAGAAATTAATCCTTTTACTACTTGGACTCGTTCTTCGCAATATTCGCCAGCAGGTTTGGAAGTTGAATCACCAATTTTTCAAGACTTACCGCGACTACCCTCGCCACTGGGAACTTTTCTCTACACTCAGTTTAAACGGCTGCCACTAATTGACCGTCTCAGCGCCCTACCTTTACTTTATGCTGTCGTTGATTTTGATAATTCCGATGCAGCTTGGCGGCGCTATGATTTTGTAACTGCCCGTGAATTGTTCAAAGATTTTAACGTTTCTTTCCGACTTTACCGCGATGCTTTTGAACCAATGTTATTAGTGGGCTTATTTGCCCCTGGCGAACAATGTTCAGCTGCCGCAACTTTAGGAATGCTTTACTTTTTTATTCTGGCTCATCAACCAGATTTTGATGTGGTTTGGTGTCGGGGAACTGTCGGAGAAAAGATATTTCGTCCTTGGGTGGAACGAATTGAAAAAGCTGGGGCGCGAGTATTGCCTAAGCGTCGGGTTACAGACTTAATTGTTGATAGTAATCAAGTTAAGGGTGTGGTTTGTGGTGATGAAGTAATTGAAGCAGATGCCGTAATTTTTGCGGTTGGAATCACCGGGATGAAGAAAATTGTCTCAACTAGCCCTAGTTTACAAAGTCGTGAAGAATTCCGTAATTTGAGCAATTTAGGAGCAATTGATGTTTTAGCCACGCGAATATGGTTTGACCGTAAAATTGATATTCCTCGTCCTTCTAATGCTTGTTTTGGATTCGACGCAAGTACAGGTTGGACGTTTTTTGATTTGAATGCTCTACATGATGAATATCGGGATGAGCCGGGAACAGTGATTGAAGCTGATTTCTATCACGCAAATCAATTTCTCAATTTGAGTGATGAGGAGATTTTAGCAATCGTTCAAGGTTATTTAGCAACTTGCGTACCAGCCTTTCGGGAGGCAAAGATTATTGATAGCAGTGTAATTCGGCTACCTCAAGCGGTAACTCACTTTGCACCTGGCAGGTATCGTTATATGTTGCCCGCCAAGACCAGTTTTGAGAATGTGTTTATGAGTGGGGATTGGATTGTGAACCGTCATGGTTCCTGGTCGCAGGAAAAGGCTTATGTTACTGGTTTGGAGGCGGCAAATTTGGTAGTGTCTTATTTGGGAGAAGGTCAGCCAGCTGAGATTTTAGCTGTAGAAGAGGATGAAGTGCATATCCAAGTGGCGCGATCGCTCAACCAAACTTTGCGTGACTTGAGCAAATCTATCTTACCTAACTTTTGGTTGCCATAATCTTTAGGGACGCGAAGAGTGAATCAATAATTGTAATCTAAATTCGGTAAGCTAAAGAAAGCGATCGCGATACCATCCTTATAATGTAAATCAAATCACATAAGCTTATGGAGCCAGACTCTTTACCAACTGAGGTGATTCTGACGCACCCGCGTGAGTCCCTCGGTAGAGTGCAACTTGATTGGACACCCCAACCCGGAAACTATCTTGATTTTGAAGGTAAAACCTACGCGGTTTTAGAGCGCCGTCATAGATACAAACTTCAAGCTGGGCGCTACCGCTTGCATAATATTGCCATTTATGTACAGTCTGCTAAACGACCATCTGAGAAAAGTTTGGTAGCGGGACGTTGGGTAGTCGGCGATGCCACCTGCTGCTACAATGCTCATTCAGAACTCATTCGCTGTGCAGTCAACCCTGATGGCCCTTGCGAATCTTGCCGCTTTTATGAAAAGTCTTCGGAGAGACGCGATTAATCGCGTCTGTACAAAAGTGAGGAGTTAAAAGTTATTCTCCTCCATCTCTTCCATCCCCGTCAGCTTCCCGTACCAAAAACTTCTCCTACAGTTAAGCGGGTACCATTAACAAAATCCCATCCAGACTGGGGACGTTTACCAGCTAGCTGAACTTCTCGCAACAGTAATAAACCTTCTCCAGTCTGGATAATCGCGCCAATTCCTTTGACAATGCTGACTACAACTCCCGGTCGATCTGATACGTTTGACAAATCAGGCAATTTATGCACTAATTCTTGTAATTCTGGTGGGAGATCGCGTAGACGCAAAGCGGCTTGTCGCGAGACATCGCTCACAGAACCAAGAGGAGCAGAAGCAGTGATTTTCAACAGGTTGTTACGAAAGGTAGCGGTGCAGTTAGGGAAAAAGCCTCTGATTTGATTATGTAATTGAATCGCGCTTTTTGACCAATCCAAAGCATAATCTTGTTTTTGAATTAGAGAGGCGTAAGTAGCTGCTAAATTATCTTGGGGAATTGGTTGAATTTCTTTACGTTCCAACTTCAACAGAGTTTCTATCAACAAATCCCCACCAATCTCTGCTAGTCTGTCGGCTAAATCTTGGGCATTATCCAGTAATCCAATCGGTGTAGTGGCTATTTGGAGCATTGCGCCGGTATCCATCCCCACATCCATCAACATGGTGGTGATCCCCGTTTCTTTCTCTCCGTTATACAAACACCACTGAATCGGTGCCGCACCGCGATATTTGGGTAAAATCGAGCCATGCACATTAATGCAAGCTAATTTTGGCATATTCAAGATTTTTGCCGATAAAATCTGTCCATAAGCGACAACAACAAACACATCTGCATCTAATTGTTTGAGTTTAGTTAAAGTTTCTTTGTCTTTTTTCACCCGTTCGGGTTGCCATACTGGTAAGTTGTGAGCAATAGCGATCGCTTTTACAGGTGTTGGCGTAAGTTTATTTCCGCGTTCTCGGCGTTTGTCTGGTTGGGTGACAACCGCCAGCACCTCAAATTCTGAATGATTCAATAATTTTTCCAAGGTGGGTACAGCAAACTGAGGTGTACCAAAAAATACAATCTTCATTAATAATTAGTAGTTTTTAGTCGTGAGTCATTAGTTAATCGTAAGTGCGCCCTTCATAACTGACAACATTAGACTTCTTGGCATTTGTCGGGGTAAAAGGTAAAGAAACTCAAAATCCTTTCCCTTTACCCTTTACCCTAAAAGTGCAAAAATATATTTTTGCAAGAGGTCTATTTAAGTTGCATGTTGAAACAGAATTCACTAAGCCTGCATCTAGCAAGTTTCTGTATTCGGGACGCAGTTGCAAAATACAGTTGTTAGCTGTAAATAATATTGGCTGTTTGGTGGTACAATATCTTCGTATTCATCAAACCAAAGGCTGCTTGATTAATTTAATAGTTAAGTTGACAAGCGTAACAGCTAGTATCAGCCGCATTTGCCTCTAGTGAAACTAATCACTTAGTGGTTTTTCTTTGCGAGTCGCTAGAGCATCTACCGAGTGAATTTTGTTGTGTTCCCGATCCTCTGCTTGAAATTAACTTTAAATGTAGTTACATTTCCGAAAAACTATTGCGTCTTCTAACTACTTCTGTAGTTTAGATAGCAATTTATAACTTTGGGTTGCTGATAGCAATATATTCTGAGTATGATGTATTATGCGTCCGCTTTCCCAGGTTTTTAATTAACGCCTCACGTTTACTATCATGAGGGTTTGCGCTGTTATATTTAGTGTGTAACCTAGCTTATTTGCTGTGTACTAGCGATCGCTAGTACGATCCCCGATAGCTGAGTTACCTAACTCTTGTTCGCCAGCCTCATTCCTCAAACTATATCCTCAATATTTTTAACCAAGACTTATTTTTGGTGTGTTTGGGTATAGCGACATTATATATCGTGTAGTAATTACTGAGTTATCAGCATATTTACTATACTCGCATATTTTTGCAAAAAAATATTCCGTACCTAAGTAAGAAAAGGTGTAGACAATGATACTTAATTTTTGTAAACCTCTGCAAACTTTGAAGATATTATTTCGTCATTAGTTTTAGTTTCTTGTTATACATATAACTACCACCTGCTCGTTGCTGTTGATGTATTGCTTCTCACATAGCAATTGCCCCCTCTAGAGAGTCTACAAATGCTTAAACCCCTTTTGCTGTCAGGATGGTTCCGCACCCAACCATTTCTCAATTACGTTGTCGTTGTGATACTGATTGCACCTTTATTAGGAGCATCGGCTCACACGATCCCAGTAAGATCCGAAGTACATAAACTAACTTCGATAACTGAAGAATCTGACTCTGGATCAAAGGAAATAGCTGTAGTTGGGGAACCTGAGATAGCTGAAACATTAAAAACAGATCAAATCGAATCGATAACAGAAGAATTTGACTCTGTACCAACACAAAGTACTGCTGTTCAGGAACCGCAAGTATTACCAGCAAATAAAATTGAGTCTTCAACTGAAGTAGATAATTATCTCGCAAGCAGTGATTTAGATGTAAGTGATGTAACTGTTCCCGATTCTTTGGCAGCAGTTGAACTCGCACCATCAACAGATGTTCCTGTTAGTCAGCTTAATTTAATCCGCAAACTTAAAGCTGCTAATGTCAAGTCTTTGAGAGGACAAGAAAATTATCTCTCTAGAGAAAAGTCTTTTATTCAATCATTGACAGCAACTCAAGTAGCACCAGCTATTAGAGAATCTCAATCAACCACAACGACGGAAATACCTGTTGTGGAACCAGCTAATGAGTCCCAAGCAGAACAAATAGATCCCATCGGTAGTCCTCATCCGATTCCTTGGAAATGGATTACAGCAACTCAAGAAGCTGTTGCTGCTAATGGTGGTTCTGGAGTGCGTCACTATCGCAGCGTACCCGTGATTTCTCCAGATGGTAAATATGCTGTTTATAGTCGGGTGCAACTGGAGGTAAAACCCCAAATGTACAACAGCCGTGTCACCAGCGTGATGTTTGTCCAAGATATGCACACTAAGAAATTGTGGGTGATGGCTTCAACGACTCCAGTTAGCGATCCTTTATTAAAGGTAAAGGCTGCAAAAGCGGAGTCTTCAGAAGAAACCGATCCGAGCGGTAAAATTGGGGTATTAGTTCCAGTTAGCTGGTCAGAAAAAGGCGATCGCTTCTTAGCACGCAAGTTTGATGGTATATTTAACACAGGTGATTCTACAGATAGTGCAGTGATTTGGGATCGGCAAAAAAATCACGCTAATACAGTTGCTCCTGTGAGTGACGAAGAACATGAAAAAATTGCCGTATTGTTAGGCTGGAGTAAAAGCCAACCAGATCGCGTATTATTCCGTGCAGGGGAATTGGGTGAGGAAAACTGGCCATTAATGCAAGTTGCTAATGATGGTAAGACTATCACTACAACAGACAGCGATCGCCCGATTACTTTTGGTAAAAAGGTAACAGAAATTTGGGCTGGCCCACAAGTTGCCTACCGATAGGTTATAAAAAATCCTACATACTCCCGTTGTCAGCAGTGACGACAACGGGATTTTTTTATATATTCCAAATAGGTTCTAGAAAAGTGGATTTGGTATTATTCGATTTCACCGAATCAAAACCTGACTTTCAAAAGTAAAGTTAGCGGAATACTCTTTTTAAGAAGTAAAAAGTAAATAGATAAGTAGGTCGGCAGAATAAAACCAAACTATATTAACAAAAATGAACGAGGCGAAAATTCTCTTCTCTACTGCCTCCTGCCTTATCCCAACAACAAATATTTACGCCCACCTATTTAATCCTTATAAATAAATTTAGGGAAAATAATCACGGACAGATTGTTTATTTTACAACCCATCTCCAAATAAATGTTTTTATTTTGTTCCATAAATTTAGGGACTTGTAACCATTTTTTATAGTTTTTTATGAGTGCTTTTTAACTTTTTACTTTTGCTTTATTCTTTCAATAAATAATATAATATTTTATATCCATTAAGAGAAAGAGTTATCAATTATACAGTGAATTGAAGGCAGAAATAAACTGCAATTATTGTTCATAACAACAAGATAGAAATACCTGGTGCGCCCCATTCAAAAATATCGAATTAAGCAAGCTTTTAGCTGGTCAGTAATTTATAGGAATAGAAACAAACTATGACAACAGTATCATTAGCTCCTCAACCTAACTTCAGCATTGGGTATAATTCTAATTTAGATCGAATTTACAAGTATCAACAGCTACAACTAAGATTGATTGAGTATGAAGCATTGGTAATCTTTGACAGCCGTGTTGAGGATCTTGAGATTCTTTATGCTGCCTTGTCACCTAAAGCTTTGGGTTATACTCTCACACTCGAAGACGATGCACTGGTAGTGATTACAAACTTAATAGCACAAACAAAAGCAAAACGGTTAGCCATTGTCGCCCACGGAACCCCCGGAGTCTTGCAAATTGGGGCATTGCCAATCAATCGCCAAGAAATCAAAAAACAAGCCCAATTATTGCAGCAGTGGAACGTTGCCGAAATTGCCCTCTACAGTTGCCAAGTCGGCAAAGATGCCGAGTTTATTAGCGAATTGGCGCAGTTGACGAAAGCAGAAATATTTGCCGCTGCTGGTAAAGTTGGCGCACCAACTCAAGGCGGAAGCTGGCAACTGGATATTCAATCAGACCGAGGGAAAATGAAGCCGCCTTTGACAGCAAATGGGTTAGCAAAATATCCAGGTGTGTTATCTTCCCCAATAGCCCTTAATCTCAACTCCACCAGTAACACGCAGTTATTACGAGAACCAAGCGGACAAAGAAGTGGGATCACAGATGGTCATACCTATAAACAGCTTTTTGCCTTTGCGGCATTGAAAGAAGATGGTTCTGTCGTTACTTGGGGTAATAGTACTTATGGAGGAGATAGCAGTTCAGTCACTGGCCAACTTGCCTCTGGTGTCACCAACATTTCTTCTACATATTATGCCTTTGCAGCATTGAAAGAAGATGGTTCTGTCGTCACTTGGGGCGATAGTGGCTTTGGAGGAAATAGCAGTGCAGTCAGCAGCCAACTTACCTCTGGTGTCACCAATATCTTTTCTACACATATTGCCTTTGCAGCATTGAAATCAGATGGTTCTGTCGTCACTTGGGGCTATAGTACCAATGGAGGAGATAGCAGTACAGTCAGTAGTCAACTTGCCTCTGGTGTCACCAATATCTTTTCGACAGATACTGCCTTTGCGGCGTTGAAATCAGATGGTTCTGTCGTCACTTGGGGCTATAGTACCAATGGAGGAGATAGCAGTACAGTCAGTAGTCAACTTGGCTCTGGTGTCACCAATATCTTTTCGACAGATTCTGCCTTTGCAGCGTTGAAATCAGATGGTTCTGTCATCACTTGGGGCCTTATTGACTATGGAGAAGCTAACATTCCAGTCAGTAGCCAACAACTTGCTTCTGGTGTCACCAATATCTTTTCGGCAGATTCTGCCTTTGCGGCGTTGAAAAAAGATGGTTCTGTCGTCACTTGGGGCTATAGTACCAATGGAGGAGATAGCAGTACAGTCAGTAGTCAACTTGGCTCTGGTGTCACCAATATCTTTTCTACACATACTGCCTTTGCAGCGTTGAAATCAGATGGTTCTGTCGTCACCTGGGGCTATAGTCCCCAAGGAGGAGATAGCAGTACAGTCAGTAGTCAACTTGGCTCTGGTGTCACCAATATCTTTTCGACAGATTCTGCCTTTGCAGCGTTGAAATCAGATGGTTCTGTCGTTACTTGGGGCTATAACACTAAAGGAGGAGATAGCAGTACAGTCAGTAGTCAACTTGCCTCTGGTGTTACCAATATCTCTTCTACACGTACTGCCTTTGCGGCTTTGAAATCAGATGGTTCTGTCGTTACTTGGGGCGAGAATTACTATGGAGGAGATAGCAGTTCAGTCAGTAGTCAACTTACCTCTGGTGTCACCAGTATCTTTTCAACAGATTTTGGCTTTGCGGCGTTGAAAGAACATGGTTCTGTCGTCACTTGGGGCAATAGTGAGTATGGAGGAGATAGCAGTTTAGTCAGTAGTCAACTTGCTTCTGGTGTAATCAACATTTCCTCTCCCTTTGACACCATTGGACTAATCGTTGCAGAAAATAGCCCAACTAATACCGCCATTGGCACTTTCAGCGGCGTTGACCCAGACCCAGAGGACACCATTACCTACAGCTTAGTCTCTGGGACTGGCAGCACTGATAATGATTCCTTCACGATTAACGGCAATCAACTGCTAATTAATGCTTCCCCAGACTTTGAAGCTAAGTCTAGTTACAGCATCCGTGTCCGCATCACAGATCAAACTAATTTATCCTACGAAAAAGCTTTCACCATCAAGATTACTGATGTTAATGAAACACCTCCCACTCCCGTAGTTGATATCAAGTTAATTAATAGCATCAATGATATCTTTGAAATCGATGCCAGCGAGTTCACCAAAGTCAATATTAAAATCAAAATTAAAGGACACAGTTCTAAATTAGTCAACGAAATCGGTGTCTTCAGTGTTGATGACAGCCTTGGCACTATTGACGGCATTGCACCAGATGCCGCAGGTTATCAAGAAAAAGCCCTCTCTAGAGCCAAAATCATCTTCTCAGTTCTCGCCAACAACCCCACAGGCTTTAATCCAGAAGACCTCAGCCGCATCCTCGATTTGCAGGGTGGTACACAACTACGCTTTTATTTGAAGTCTCAAGGTAACATTATCTTCTCGGACACAACTACCCAAAAAATCACTTCCGAAAACGAAGGTGGCTTCACTTTAGGGTGGAAAGATGGTTCCCGTGGCGATTCCGTTTTTGATGACTTGCAAGTGAATATTCAACAAACTGATGAACAATTACCCATCGGTACATCTTTGCAAGGAAAATCAGAAGGCGAAGCCCTGGATTTGCGGAATTTCGCCACTGACAGCTTGATTAGTGGGACTTTCATTGTTAACCGCGAAGCATCTTACAACAACTTTGTTGGTTTTTATAAAGTCACTGATACTGATGGTGGCATTGATACTAATGGTGATGGCACAGCAGACATTCTCCCTGGACAAGCGGGTTATGTACAAGCTGCAATTAACGAAAGGGTGAGTGATATTGCCTTATCGGTAGGTAATCAAGGTACGGGAAACTACAATGGCAACTTTCAAGGCGGCAGTATTTATGTGCCATTTTTGATTGTCGATAGTGGAGTTAATGCTTTGTTAGACAGCAATTCTAGCAATGACCCAACAGTTTACTTCACTTTCTTGGGTGCCAATGCTGACAAGACTCAGCATGTCAAGATGTTAGGTGATAATATCTTTGGTTTTGAGGATCTCTCTGGTGGCGGCGACAAGGATTACAACGATGTCATTGTCAAGATTAATTTGACTCATAACATCGCTTAAGTAAAGATCGGTATTAATTTAAAACCACGCTTTTTAAAAAAATAAAGCGGGGTTTTGTTATCATACAATATCCCTCTTCTGCCACTCTCCGGCTGGGCAATCTCTCTACAACTATTAACCTAAATAAAAATACTTAAAATTATAACTACAGAGACTTGTCACCTCTTTCCCATTCAGGTATGGTACCTTTGACTCGGCGGATGGGCAAATTAGCAATTAAAGCTGTGGTTCGTTGGTTGCTTTCTAAGGAGAACTCCAAGCCCTCTGTCTCAACTTCAACATAGCGACAGACTACATCTAGGATTTCTTTCCGCATTTTTTCCAACGTTTGAGGGTCTATATCAGCGCGATCGTGAGCAATCACCAATTGCAGGCGACGTTTAACTTGAGTTCGACTGCTATCAGGGCCGCGAAAAAAAAGTTTTTCTAGAAGTTCAATCATTACGAATAGGTCTGGCGCGGAGACCGGAAAAGTAAGTTAGACAATCTTTGTCCTGAACAACCTTCGTATCCGGGCGAAGATGCTGTCTTGGGACGAGTCGATCTCCAGAAATTCGACACTTTCCCCTTCTAATCTACGAGCAATGTTCTCAAAGGCTGTGGCAGCTAAAGAGGGATTTTCTGCTAACACTAAGGGTTCGCCGCGATTGGTAGATACAATAACACGCTCGTCGTCAGGGATTACCCCGATGAGGGGAATGGCGAGAAGTTCCTGAACATCTTGCACTGACATCATATCATTTGCCTGCACCATTGCGGGTCTGATGCGGTTAATTATTAAATGAACACGCTTGATACCTTGTGCTTCTAGTAACCCTACTACCCGATCCGCATCGCGAACTGAGGAAATTTCTGGTGTGCTAACAATTAACGCTTCTTTGGCCGGGCCGATCGCATTTTTAAACCCATTTTCAATCCCGGCAGGGCTATCAATAATCACATACTGATATTTTTGCGATAGTGCATTCACCAATAACTTCATCTGTTCGGGTGTGACTGCATCTTTGGAGCGATTTTGGGCTGCCGGCAGGAGTACGAGATTGGGTTGGCGCTTATCTTTCACCAAGGCTTGTTCTAAACGGCATTCTCTGGCTAAGACTTCTACCGCAGTATAAACAATGCGGTTTTCCAGCCCTAACAGCAAATCCAAATTTCTTAGACCAAAATCCGCATCAACCAAAGCAACTTGACGCCCCATTTTGGCTAAAGCCATACCCAAATTTGCTGAAACTGTGGTTTTACCCACTCCTCCTTTACCGGAGGTAATCACAATAATGCGAGTCATGATAGAAATGCGGTCAATGAGGGTTCAGGAAATATAAAACAGTAAATTGCAGTATAAAGTATGAAGTATCGTATCAAGTATGAAGAAATATCTGTTCTCCCCGATCTGGGTGAGGCATGAATATTTGTTTTATTTCATCTTTACTTATATACTTCATTCTTTAAGTAAATATTTATGGTTCTTAATTGCTCTTGGTGAATTGGTTTCTGGAAAAATCAGTTGCCCTAGCGATACGAATTCCTTGGGGCGTAATATGTGCCACCTCTGGAAAAAACTGCATTGGCGGTTTTTCTGGTGCTCTAGCTACAGCATCTGCGATCCGCAGTTGGGTTGGTTCCATTTGCAAGGCCATAATCAGACACTCACTATTGCCTCCAGCCCCAGCATGAGCGATTCCACGCAGACGACCCCAGATAATAATATCTCCATCTGCAATTACAATACCACCTGGATTTAAATCTCCCAAGAGAATTACTGTCCCACGATGACGAATTTCTACTCCAGAGCGGACTGTCATTTCTAAATAGAGGGCATCTTCTTGGGGGATCGCTGTAGCTGTTGGCTCGGAACTCAGGGAAGTTACGGGCTGTAATTGTTCTACTGAATACCCAGAAGTCACGGCAGCGATCGCAGTTTGCCGCCGACTCGTCGAGACAAATATCAGTCGGAGTTGTACTTCACTCAAAGCCTCGGCGAGTTCTTGGAGTTGTCTGGTATCTACCAAACGGTCTTGTGCCATTAAATGCACAGGTGTATTAGATACCCGGAAGCGATCGCCTGCACTCAGACGTTGCCTGATTTGTTGCCAAATATCTGACCAAGTGAGTTCTGAGGCAGATACTTGAGATTCCGAGGGCAAAATTAATAAAAGTCGTCCCTCCTTACTTTTTAACTGGACTTGAGTATTATCATTTGCACGATGCCCTGGTAATGCTAACTCATTGGGATTTAAATCAGTTAGGATAAAATCCGATCCGGCATCAGTATTTGACTCTACATCTGGGTCAGCAGGATTTGACTCTACATCCCCAAGAACAGTATCTGATTTTAAATAAAGGAGGACAGATTTTAACTCAGCATCCGGGAGGATAGAATCTGACTCTACATCAGAAACAGTAGAATTTACCTCTACCTCGGAAAGTATAGAGTTTGATTCTGCATTAGGAAGTGCAGAATTTGACTTTAGATTGGGAATTGCAGAATCAGAAGTCATGCAGTACTAGCCAAAAGACAACAGATTTTAAATTTTGGGTCGCACCTTTGGTGCGCTGATAGCGCAACTTGGATTTTGGATTTGTGTCACGGAAAAGGGGTGTTGGCGTAGCGGGATATTAGTCCGACATTAACCAAAAGACTCTTTAATCTAAAATCTCAAATCTCAAATTTGCACGGTCAACCTCTGATAAACTGTCCCCAAGGCATCAGCATCGCCAACGTTACCTGGAAACAGCACCACAGGTAAATCAGGAAACTGAGGATGATCGGATGGCGTTAACACCATTGAACAACCAGCTAAAATTTGACCCAGTAAACGGGCTGAAGTTAAAGCTAGTCCAGTACTCAAAACATCATTAGAAGTAATACCACCCTTGCTGATTAAGAATCCTATATCAGATGGTAAACTACGTACAATATCCATCAATAAACCTGAAACTTTTTCCCCAAACTCCAATCGTGTCTTGACATCTTTAAAATTCAGTTCCTGACGGCTAGTATAAACCACTGGTGTTTTGCCAGCTTTGTTTGCCGCTTGTGTACTTTCTTGAATTTCAGTTAGCAATGCCGCAGATTGATTTGCATCATCGAGTAATCGCGCTACATTCACTTCGATTCCGACAGTTCCTTCTAGTTGCAACAGCGCCTCTAATTGCTGGGTAGTCTTTTTCACATGGGAACCTACAATCACCGCACCTGGTTTGCCTTGGCGCACGTACTGAGCCATGTTTTCGGCGGCAATAGGTTGGGGAGGTAAAGCGGCTATTGCCGTTAAAATACTTGCGGCACTGCGAAATAAAAAGCGTTTTCCTTGACTGGCGGCTGCTAATATATCTACTGCAAAGCGGTTGAGATCGCCTTGAGTTTCACCATCGACAACAGCGCACTGATTACCATGAAGTTGTAACAATCGTTCCAAACTACCAGCGCGAATATCGGCGAGGAGAAACCTTTCTACAGCTTCGCCCCTAATTCGTCCTTGAGTCTTTTCTTCGACGTACTTGGGTAAGTAACTGTGATGGTAGCTGAAGACTGAATCACGGGCAAATTCGGTTTCATGGACTGGAGTGGGTACGCCAGCAATCATCAAGTAATGCACACTGTCACGGGTGATGCGTCCACCTTCAAAAAATGCTGGTACGAGAAAATGAGCATCAAAGGGCCCGAGTTCTTGGGCGATCGCATCTGTTTCAATCGGATAATGTCCCCGCAAAGTAGAATCAGAACGGCTGACAACTAAAAAATCGTCAATTCCTTCAGCCTTCAAAGCGATTTCCAGGTTGTGGCAAACTTCTTTGGTGACAGATGCAGCTGACTCTGGCGTTAGCGCTCTAGTATTAGTCAGCACAAAGAAAATCGGCGAATCATCCTGCAACCCACGGCGTAAAGTCTCCACATCCCAATGCATCAGCAGCAAGCAGCTGTGGACTGTTTGAGAACCTGTAGGGTCATCATCCAGAACAATTATTTTGGGTTTGTTGCTCATTTCAGTCAACGGGGCGATTGTTTTCTGGGAAAGGTTTGGGCGACTAGAAGTCGCTACTACATAAGCAAAGTCCACCTCCGTGAACTAATCCAAAATCAAGGGTTTTCTAACCTGTGGAGGCAGGTAAATTCTCGTGTAACCGCTTTTACAAACATTCTCATTAGCCTTTCTGCAATTTTCTGATTTCTGCTTGCACATCGATCGCAATTTGCAATGATTGATTTAACAGTTGAGCGTATTCGCCTGCTTGACTACTAACTTGTAAAGCTCGCAGACTCGCTAAATTATTCACAAATAACTCTTGGTTATTAGCAAGCAATTTTTTATTATCTCGCAAAATTCGTTCCGTTTTCAGAGCGCGGACTAAATCTTCTCTAATTAGTTGCAAGGCGGAGGTTACTTTATCTCGGTCATGGATGCTGCTTTCTACGTTTCCTGATGCTGCCAATTGGTCATTAATATCGATGGCAGCAACCAGGTCATGATATTTATCAACTTCATCTAAAAGTATTGTCAGTCCTTCAGGACAGGTTAATTGTCGCCATAGCCATCGTCCCACTAATATCGGCATTGGCACTAAAATTAGTAAAAGAATTCCTAGTCGAACTGAAGAACCAATAGTTGGCAGAATAATAAACGCGTAAACAAAGCCCACAATTATTGGCGTTAGCGCCAGCGTCACCAGCATTTCACTGATAAAAAACCCTAATCGCTTTTTGCCATCTCGCAGAACAGAGGGTCGAAAAACGTCTTCTGGATCGAACCCAGTCAAACGTCTTAGTTCACCCTTACTAATTTCCAAGCCTATTAAATCCGGCTGCACGTCTGCATACTCCTATGGAAACCCAAGTTGCGTATTCATTTTAATCGGGTTTACCATGATGATTGTGGTTATATTCAGGAAACCAATTTTCATCTAAGATTTGTTCTAAAGAACCAATGGGTATAGAGGGGAATATGTCAATGGCAAGTTGAGAGCGATCGCTTGCTTCTATCCTTGCATCTTGATAACATTGATTGAATATTTCTAAAATGTAAGGCTTAAGACTAGGACTATCTTTGAGTTCATCCTTAATCTCTCTACGAAAAGTTCTGATTTCCCCTTTCCAATGTCCTTCATTGCGCTCCCGTTCCACATCCCAGTATGTGAGTTTAAGCAGATGTTCAAAAAGTCGAATTAACAAACTTTTCACCGCTCGCTTCTGGCTCCTACCCATACTTTCTAATTCTTCTAACAAATTATCTAAATCCACAGATGAAAACTGACCAGTGCGAAGTTGGTTTATAGTTGTCATCAGCCATAGATAATAATCTTCGTCGTATAAGGTTTGAGTTGCTGATTGGATTATTGGTTTTACCATAAACTAGCTAAACTTCTACTATTTTTTTAATTTAGCTCAATTAAGCTTCTATGCAAAATTGCTTGTAATCTTTGACTCTAGCTCAATATTTTTACCTTTACCAAAATAAAACTACCCTCCTGTTACACCATCATAATAAAGAAAGTTGAGTTGTTGGTTGATTGATTACATAAGTGACTGGTTTGTTTATTTTTCTCACCATACCTTCATTCACAGCCTTATTTAACCAATCCTGCATTTGAGATAGTCTAACATTCAAACATTCCGCCAAAGATTTTGCATCCTTCGGTTGCTGTAAATGATTCAAGATGATAGGTAAAACAGCTTGGTAAATATCTTGTGAGTGAATATCCAAAACAGTCTCTTGAGGTATTTTTTTTACAGTTTGTACTGCTTCAATCGAAGAAGCCGCTTTTACTAAAAGTTCCCTTAACGAATCATTCCAGGGTTCAGCCGGAAAAGGTTTTGCACCCTGATTGTATAATTGCTGATTACCTTCTGATATAGCCCCATCCAATCGGACAAAAACTGGGATATCTTGGAGTCGGGAAAGCGCTTCCACTGCACCCGCCCAAGTACCACCTTTACCAAAAGATGAACTGACTACTAAGGCATAATCTGCTAAAGCATAAATATATTTGTTTCGCCCCATCGCATTACCCGTATTGAAACCAGCTTCAGGGTCATAACTAGAAAGCAAAGTAAGCCTACCCTCTTTAATACTGGAGCGATACTTGCTGTTCACTGCTGCCTTAGTCAAACTATCCGCCAGTACACCTACAGATGTGCCTCCTGCATCCAACACAGCCAGCATTGCGGCTTGATCTACGCCTCGCGCCCCACCGGAAATTACCTGCATTCTTTGTACAGCGATATTTTGTGCAACTCTTCGTGTGTAGCCAAATATCTTGTCATCAACATCACGAGAACCGATAATTGCTAGTCCTCCCATAGATAGCAATTCTACATTGCCAATCCCATAAAGAATTGCCGGTGCTGAATGTCTCAGCCTTTGCTTAAGACGTTTAGGATAGTTTGTGTCACTTCGTCCCAGCACCCACAATCCCTGATTAGTCCACTTCTCAACCGCTAGACTCAGCATCATACCCCGTTCTAGTAAAGCTGAAAGCCTTTCAGGGTTAAGTTTATTTACAGTAATTTTTTGTAACTGTTCTCTGGTTGTAGATTCTAGTAAATCTGATGGTCGCATCTGATTTTCCCGCAACCAGTCTGTTAAAGAATTATATTCACTCAGAGTCAAGGGTTGTGGTTCAATTTGCCGATTTTGACCAAAGCTGGCACACAACAGCAAAATTGCTTGAGTATCTGGTTGCAGGATATGAGTTAACATGATTTTTTAATCCCCTTGACCTAATGAATTGAGTGCCAATGCTACAGGAAAAACCACTCCACTGTTAGCACGTCGCAAAAGTGCTGCAATTACAGTAAAAGTCCAACGGGAATCAACTATATCATCAACCAAGAAAACAGAACCACTCATTCCTTTCCAGGAATCAACAGCAAAAGCACCATCCAAATTATGAGCTTGTTGGTAACTGTTGCTCATCTTTTTTTGTAACTCAGTTTGGTGAACTTTCTGCACAATTGGCATGAAGGGTAAGCCTAATTTTTGTGCTAGTCGTTGAGCAAAATTTGGTACAAGTTCTGCATGATTCAGCGAAGGTACACAAGTTACCCAAGTCGGAAAGGGTTGTGGTTGCCAATGTTGAATCATCTCAAAAGCACCCTGCACAAGTGCATCGTCAAAATGATTATCTTGATATTTACCCTGCTTGACTAATTCTCCCCAACCTGCATCACCCCATAGAGATAATGCCCTTCCCGCTTCTGCTTGTAAATTATTTTTAATATT
This sequence comes from Nostoc sp. DedQUE04, assembly GCF_034530995.1. Lineage (NCBI taxonomy): Bacteria > Bacillati > Cyanobacteriota > Cyanophyceae > Nostocales > Nostocaceae > Nostoc > Nostoc sp. DedQUE04. The sequence goes on from NZ_JAVRCA010000088.1 coordinate 20,777, forward strand.
TCCTGAAAAGCGATAATTGACCAATGCTTCTGATGGCCATTTTTTGCGTGGTTCAATGATTTGGTTACTGCGACGTAAATATTGAATTGCTTTATTTACAAGTTCAATTGAGCAAGTATCTATTAATAATGGTCTGTTCAAGCACACAGCACATTTACCGCAAGACTTTGGATCTGGCTCATCTAATTCTGTGGCCAAAAAAGTCATTAAGCATTCCTGACTTTGCATATATTCCAACATTCGAGCTTGCTCTTGGCGACGAATTTGTGTGATTTTCTCAATTTTTGTAGTGTCAGTTTGATAAGAAACTGGGGTCAAATACCATTTTGATTCTTGCTTAGTTATAGGTGCAGGAAATTCCATTGATAGTAGTTTTAAAACTTTCTCAATTTGTCCTCGTGAAAGATTCATTTGCTGCTCTAATTGGGTAACAGAAAAACCGTCTACAGATTCGCTAAGTATATTTAAAATCTTTTGTATATGCACCTCTGGAGGAAAGGCTGTATTAATAAAGTAGTTAGTAATATCATCATCTTCATCACCGTTCAGAAGAATTCCATAAGCTTTTTCTACTGCTCTACCTGCTCGTCCTACTTGCTGATAATAGTGGACAACCGAGCCAGGACGCTGATAATGAATTACAAAGCCTAAATCTGGTTTATCAAAACCCATTCCTAATGCTGTAGTTGCTACTAATGCTTTAATTTCATTATTCAAAAGCTCATCTTCTAATAGTACACGAATTTGATTCTCTAAATCACTATGATATGCTTTAACATTAATACCTTGAGTTTTTAACCAATCAGCAACTCGTTCAGCATCTCTAACAGTTAATGTGTAAATAATGCCACTTCCAGGTAAGTTAGGAATCTGTTGAGCTAACCATGCCATTCGTGCTGCTGGACTAGGGATAGAAATATTTTGTAAATGCAAACTTTCTCTGGTTAAATTTCCTCTGGAAACACGCAGATTTGAACCCAATTGAGTAATAATATCATTGACTACTCGATTATTAGCTGTAGCAGTTGTTGCTAAGACAGGAATATTTTGCGGCAATGCTTGTAAAATTCTGACAATCCGGCGATAATCAGGGCGAAAATCATGTCCCCAATCAGAGATACAGTGGGCTTCGTCAACAACAAATAAACCTATACGTTGAGATACTGGCAAAAGAATTGTTTCCCGAAAATCTTCATTACCTAGTCTTTCGGGAGAAATAAGCAGAATGTCTACTTCTCCTGCTAGCAACTGTCTTGCTATTAGTGGCCATTTATCTGTATTACTGGAGTTAATTGTTTCGGCTTTTACACCAATGCGTTGGGCTGCTACAATTTGGTTTCGCATCAAAGCTAGCAATGGCGAAATCAAAAGAGTAAAACCAGCACCTCGATCTCGTAGTAAACGAGTTGCTAAAAAATAAACTAGACTTTTACCCCAACCAGTGCGTTGAACAACGAGTAACCGCGATCGCACTTTGAGTAACTCTTCAATAGCTTCCCACTGTCCAGGGCGAAAATCGGCTGTGGAGTTATCAAGCGCTTGACGCAGAAGCAATAATCCCTGTTCCTGAAGGTTAGTTGTCATAGATACTAAGTAACTAATTGTCATTTCTGTTGTAACATCAAATACAAGCAGAACTTAGTTTTTTTCAAGACCTATACCACTAAAGATTTCAGAGCTAATTTATAACTTAACTAAAGTACTTGTCTTATAGGGGTTTTAGGAATTTAAGTTAATAAAGCACTTATTCGCTGAAACTGAGACTTAGCAAAGAGTTGAGTATCTTTAAGATTTTCTTTACAAATCATCTTTCAACGTCAGCTTTGGTGTTTCAGCAAAAATAAATCGAGTCTATCTAAGAGTATGTTTGAAAAGTTTTCTTCTCGGTAACAAAACGTTCTAGATCCCCCTAAATCCCCCTTAAAAAGGGGGACTTTGATTCCGGTTCCCCCCTTTTTAAGGGGGGCTAGGGGGGATCGGTTAGTGCCTAAAATCACAGCCAACCACTTTTCAAACAACCTCTAAGGTGCAAGAGCAATTTAGTAGTTTACTGTGTGGGAATCTTCAACTGGTGTTTGAGGTTTGGGCTGTAGCCTTGAGTTGCTAACGCTACATACTCAACATCCATCATGCTGAGGTTATGAATTTCAGTCAAGGTGCAATACCGAAAATATTCCTTAAGTCTAAATTAAAGCTTACTCAAAGAATGAGGTTTTCATTTCCCAAGTCATTGAAAATATACGAGTTCCCATTCATTAACCTCCAAATATCAGTCTGATAAATCGATTATTACTGAGGTAAAAATGGCTAAAACTAAAGCTAAATCAACAGACATTCTTTCATTAATTGAAGCAGAGCATCGCCAAGTTGAGAAACTTTTTGCAGAAGCAGAAAAAGCTAAAGGTGCAAAGTTGGTTGAGCAATTCAATCAAATCTATATAGAATTGATCTTACATGCAAGAACAGAAGAATTAGTTTTCTACCCAGCTTTGCGAGAATACGAAGAAACTGAAAAATATGTTGAAGAAGCTGAAGAAGAACATGAAGAAATTTCAGTTATTTTAGAAGAAATTAAGTCGCTTAAGCCTAATAACCCTGAATTTAGAGAAAAAATCAGTGAATTGAAGGAAACACTTGAGCATCATGTAAAGGAAGAAGAAAACGAAATTTTTCATGCTGTGCGCGAATGTATGAGCGATCGAGAGCTAACTGAATTGGGACAAGAGTTTCAAGAAATTAAAGCTAAGTTGACATCAAATGTAGAAGCTGCATTAGCAATCTAGGAATACACTTGTTTCAAATGTTTGCATAAATAGTTAGCCATAATTTCCACGTAATTAGGGCATTAAAATTACCAAAATATTCCTTCATAAAAGAGTAGAAAAATGACTGCTACAAATGGTAAGAATAAAATTCGTTATGCCGTTGTTGGTTTAGGTTGGTTTGCCCAACAAGCTGCCTTACCTTCCTTTGCCCAGGCTGAAAACTCAGAATTAGTGGCACTAGTTTCAGATGACGCCACTAAAAACGAAGAATTGAGTAAAAAGTATAGTATTGAGCATACTTACTCCTACGAAGAGTATGAGGACTGTTTGGCAAGCGGCGAGATTGATGCAGTTTATATTGCGTTACCTAATCACTTGCATTGCGACTACACTGTGCGAGCTGCTAATCAGGCAATTCATGTGTTATGTGAAAAGCCAATGGCAGTAACAGAAGAAGAGTGTGAGGCAATGATTAAAGCTGCCAATGATAATAATGTGAAGCTGATGATTGCCTACCGCTTACATTTAGAAGAAGCTAATTTACAAGCAGTTGAAATTTTGCGTACAAAGCAAATTGGTGAACCACGAATTTTCAACTCAGTTTTTACTCAGCAAGTAGAAGAAGGCAATATTCGTTTACGAGATGTTACAGGTGGTGGCACGCTCTATGATATTGGCATCTACTGCATTAATGCTGCACGTTACCTCTTTCAAGATGAACCAATTGAAGTATTGGCTGTAGCTGCCAATAACGGAGAACAACGCTTCAGCGAAGTGGAAGAAATGGCTAGCGTTATCTTGCGCTTCCCAAATGAGCGTTTGGCAACATTTACCTGTAGCTTTGGAGGAGCAAGTGTTTCAACCTATCAGATTGTAGGGACTCAAGGCGATTTACGAGTAGAACCTGCATATCCTTGGCAGGGCGAAATCAAGCATTACTTAACAATTAATGGTGAAACTCAAGAGCGTACCTTTGAGGATCGCGATCAACTAGCGGCTGAATTTACATACTTCTCTGATTGTATTCTCGAAGATAAAGATCCAGAACCATCAGGTACGGAAGGGTTGATTGATGTTTCGATTATTCAAGCACTTTACCAGTCAATTGAGACGGGTAAACCTGTGCAGATCCAAACTAGCAATCGCCATCAACGTCCCACATCAGATCAAACTATTGAGCGTCCTCCTAATGACGCGAAGCCAGACTTAATCCACGCTGCTGCACCTTCTGGCGAGTCATAATGCGATAGACCACTAGTTATGTTGTAGCGATCGCTTAACAAAAACATCGGCTATTCATAACATATAAGGGCACAACTATAATATTGTGCCCTTACATGTTATCTATTCAATTAAAAACTGCTGTCTATACCCAAATATTAAGGATAAAGACCTCTGTCAGTCAACGCCTGAGCCACTCTACCTACCCCCAGCGTGTAAGCTGCTAATCTTAAAGAAATTTGCCGTACCTCCGACTGATGAATCACCTTGCGATAGGCTTGCACCATCAAATGTTCCATTTCGCGGTTGACGCGCTCCTCATCCCAAAATACGTAAGAAAGACCCTGTACCCACTCTAAATAACTGACTACTACACCGCCAGCATTCGCCAAAATATCTGGTAACACTGTCACACCCCGCGCCTCTAAGGCCAAGTTAGCCTCAAGAGTAACCGGGCCGTTAGCTGCTTCTGCGACAATTTGCGCCTGCACCTGATTGACATTTTCTTCAGTGATTTGGTTCTCCAAAGCTGCTGGTATTAAGACATCACAGGGTAAGGTTAATAAATCTGCATTGCTAATTGGTACAGATTGCGGGAAACCAACAATACTCTTACGATTTTCAGCAGCGTAGACTTTTAATTTGGGAATATCAAGACCAGCTTCAGAGAATATTCCCCCAGCACCAGTTGAAACAGCGATAATTTTTGCGCCTGCTTCATATAGTAATTCCGCTGCGGCACAGCCGACGTTACCGAAACCCTGAATGGCTACTCGCACTCCTGCCAAAGATTTACCTCGATCTGCTAACGCCTCACGGACAATAATCATCGTGCCACGTCCGGTTGCCATTTCTCGCCCCAGAGAACCACCAATAGAAAGGGGTTTTCCAGTTACAACTCCTGGTACAGCATGACCAACATTTACAGAGTAGGTGTCCATCATCCAAGCCATCTCACGGGCAGAAGTACCCATATCTGGCGCAGGAATATCTACGGAAGGCCCAATATCTTTAATCAACTCGCTGATATAACGGCGGCTGATTCGTTCTAATTCGCCAACACTGTAGCGTTTGGGATCTATAGCAATGCCACCCTTTCCACCACCGTAAGGAATACCTAACAAGGCGCATTTCCAGGTCATCAACATTGCTAGAGCGGATACTTCGCGCAATGTCACAGCCGGATGGTAACGAATTCCGCCCTTGTATGGGCCTAAGACATCAGAGTGCTGCACTCGGTGTCCAGCGAGAACTTGTATTTCCCCATCATCTAACTTCACGGGGATGGAAACCGTAACAACTTTACGCGGGTGGCTGAGAATTTCTAGCAAACCCTGATTTAAATTTAATTCTTTAGCTGCCGCTTCTAAGTAACTACAGGCTTGGTCAAATGGGCATATATGCGCTGGAGAAGCAGGTTCTGACAGCAACAGAGATTTTGAAATCATAATTTTTCTCCTAATCACGGTATCTTTGCGAACCGGATCTCATCTGTACCTAAGCTTATCCTTTTTTTTTTGAAAAAGGATAGATTTTGTAGTTTTTGTTACAGTTTTATATTTTATATTCTGATATGTAAAAATTATTCGAAAATTACTGTTGTAGGGGCAGCTGTGCGCCCCTAAATGAAAATTTATATGTTATTGGTCAGATAGTTAAATCCAAAATTTTTACCTTGCTAACGCGATCGCAGCATTCTGTCCCCCAAAGCCAAAACTCAAACATAATACCTGTCGAATTTTACTTAGACGTGCGGCTGTAACAATATCTAAATCAAATTCTGGCTGCTGCAATCCCAAACAAGGCGGTAATATTTGATGCTTTAGCGCCATGAGAGAAAAAGCTACACCTAAAGCTCCAGATGCGCCTAGTGTATGACCTGTGCTTCCCTTGGTGGAACTAACCGCCACGCCTTGGGGAAACAAACGCTGGATTACCATACTCTCCATCTGGTCATTTAGCTGGGTAGCTGTGCCATGAGCATGAATGTAATCGATATCGCCTGGTGAGAGACAACTACGTTCTAGGCATTGTTTGATAGCAGCGATCGCACTTTTCCCTCCGGGTTCTGGTGAATTACTATGATATGCATCGTTAGTTAAGCCAAAACCGAGAATTTCACCATACACTTTTGCTTGACGCTGCTTGGCAAACTCTGCTGATTCTAAGACAAACACAGCCGCGCCTTCGCCCAAGACTAAGCCTTCTCTGTGCAAATCAAAGGGATAAGCCCCAGTTTTTGCCAAAGCACCCATCTGCTGAAACCCAGCTAAAGTTAAAGGTGTAATCGGTGCTTCCACTGCACCTGCGATCGCTTGTTGACATTGCCCAGTTTGTATAAGCATAGCTGCTTGAGCGATCGCCCAAATTCCAGTTGCACAGGCTGTCATTGGTGCTAAAACTATCCCCGATGCACCGATTTGTCTTGCAGCTGCGATCGCATTTAAATGAGGTAATGTATCTAGCCAATTTTCAAAAGAGGAAACCGGGAAATGATTCGCGTTATACATTTGCCGCGCCAGCATTTCCCAAGACGCTTGATAAGAGCGACTCGATCCAATGACTACAGCACAATCAGCTAAAGGTGCAACTAACCCAGAATCTTGTAAAGCAGAAGCAACAACCATCCGAGTTAACCTTGTCAACTCAGATGGTTGTTGATTAATCAAACCTAGAGGAAGTGGCGTAAGTTCTGGAAATGGTTGATGTAACCGAATTCCAGATTTACCAGCGATTAAATTTCGCCAGCTATCTTCTAAGCTTCCACCCAAGGCAGAAACTAAACCAATACCAGTAACAACAATTTTGACCAATTTAGGAGTTAGGAGTTAAAAGTGAGGAGTTAAGAGTTAAGAGTTTTTCCCTTGCCCCCCTGCTCCCCTGCTCCCCTGCCTTTTTCTCCTACTGTCCAGGCGTTTTTAAGTTTTCAGCACCTTGAGTGACTTTAGCAGAGTCAATGCGATCGCCTTGCTGAATTTTGTTTACTACATCAAAGCCTTGAGTGACATTGCCAAACACGGCGTAGTTACCATCCAAAAATGCTAGATCGGCTAAAGCAAAGTAAAACTGGGCAGAAGCTGAATCTGGTGATTGCGATCGCGCCATTGCTACTGCACCCTGTTTATGGGGCAATACGACGGGTTGAGCAGTAGCATCAAATGGTTTATTGTAAATTGGAGTATCTGAACCTTTTGGCTTAACTTCTAAAGGTATATAACGAGCATTTCCCGTTTTTGGGTCAATATAGCTACCAGTTCCTAGTTGATCTGCTGGAACTTTCGGGTCTTTGCTTTTGGGATCGCCCCCTTGAACTACAAAGGGTTGGGGTTCGCGTACAACTCGATGGAAAGCTAAACCATCGTACACACCCTTTTGCACTAAATCTATAAAGTTGCCAGCTGTAATGGGGGCATCAGTGCCGTCTACTTCGATAGTAATCGGCGAACCTTTAACCGTGATTACCACAGTAGCCTTGCCTTCTAGTCTTGGTAAATCTGTTATTCCAGGAATACTTTCACTAGTAGTTTGAGATACAGATGTTGCTTCAGTAGTTGTCTTGGTGCTTGCCTCGGTTGTAGCCGAGGTAGCAGTCGAGTTTGGAGAAGAGCTATTAGAAGCGACTTGCTGTGTTGAACATCCTCCCAACATCAAGGCACTGATAATCACAAGAGAAAGCAAAAATTGTGAAATTTTTAACCGCATTGCCTGTTACCGATTTAACCAAAGTATCTTATCGTTTTGAGGAGCATTGGGATTAGGGGAGAGGCGACAGGTAATAGGGAATAATCTGTACCCTGTTACCTCTACCCTCTACCCTAATTTCTTAAAGTCCTTCTAGTGATACTCCCAAAAAGCGGGCTAACTTTGCGCCTTCTGTTTCCAACTCTGTTAAAGATACCGGTTGTCCAACCCGTGTTAAGGGTATATCTCGCCGTCCTTTAATGCGTAGATAGAGGGCGCGACGGGGGTTAAGACCTTCTTTTATGTCTATTAATACAGATTGGACATCTTCTATGCGGCTATCAATCTGGATTCGGCGGTTTTTACCAGGAAACCCCCAGCGGAAGATTTTGATTGCGCCAGTTTCCCGATCGAATTCGTTGTAACCGCCTCCAACATCCAATAAAATCACTAACCACAGGTATGTAGCTAATAGCAAGCCAGCGGTACCATATAACCCCATTACTAATCCTTGGGGGACAAATACCAGTTGAGTGGGATCGGAAACTATGAGTAAATTAACTTTTAAATAACTGGATATTCCAGCCAATAGAAAGCCGCTTGCTCCCAAGGTAACGATAGTTGCCCACCAGTAGTTACTGAACCGACGAGAACCGAGAACATTTTGGTGCAGGAGGCGATCGCCTTTGTTAATCGTTGTTGATGTCGTCATTGAACTACCATTGCCTGTGAGATACTCGCTGTCACATACTCGCACACTGAATGCTCTTGCATAGAGTGGTGGGTTCCTTTGCCAATCCGGCTATTGCTTAGGAGGCACGGAGAGCTATGTTTGAAGTCCACGGGAACCCTGCCGCAGACTATAAATTTTTCACTTTGTACCTTACAAATTTTACTGTCCCGGATAATGCCGACTTACTTGTACTACGGGACAAACCACTTAGGCTATTTGTATTAGTCAAGATATGCCAACTTCCTTTCTCCTTGTCTAACGTTTCACATAGGTTTTCCAGAGGTGTATCAACGACCGTGGCAGCGAAGTGACTATCCGCATTTTACCAAACATCGTTGACAAAAACTCAACTGCGCCCTTCTATGTTCCTGCTACCGATATAATTTTTTAGGGAGTGTTGTACTATTTTTTTACTCAATGGCCGATCAAAATTCTTTCTCCCTGTCCTTCAGCCCCCCTTATTCCCTGCCACCCTCTCCCTGCCTCTTTTTGACCTCTTGAAATGAGCGATCTACCTACCTCCATCTACATTAAATTTTTTTAGATTTCTGAGAAAAGTTGTGTCAAATTGTAAAATTTCTGATATTCATATTATTTATAAGGTTCGTGTTTCATAGCTCATTTCCTTTTGCGTATCAGGCAAAAACCCTGAGTAGTGTGATAAGTTAAGAATCATTAAGTTACCACAAGCTAGATTACTAGCCGATGGTACGTGTAATGTCATAACCCTGAGAAATAATGACTTAACTAGTCAGTAAGCTCTCAGAATCTCAGTTACTTAAAAGCAGTTGAGATTGTCAAAAAAAACGTTAATTTCTCACGGCAGTCGGTTACATTGGCTTTCCGTACTACCTTAGAAACGTTGCAATTTTAGTAAAAAAAGAGGATTTAAGTCCGATGACCATCGCAGTTGGACGCGCCCCCAGTAGAGGGTGGTTTGACGTTCTAGACGACTGGCTCAAGCGCGATCGCTTCG
>NZ_JAVRCA010000089.1:0-29950 GCF_034530995.1 Nostoc sp. DedQUE04
CTTCACGCTCAACTGAATTTTCTTTTATCCCCCGATTACTGAATCGGTGTTCTAGCTAAAAGCTCTGCTCATTATTTAAAAGTATAATAACCCAAGCCTCTAGATAACTATTGCACTGTATTAATTTTGAGTCAACAAAGTTTTAAAACCTAAGTTACTAAACTTTTCAATCTAGTACATTTCTACTATGAATATTAACCAGGAAATATCCAGCAATTAACATAAAACATTAAATAATTAGTAGCTAAAGCTATAGAGTTTCAAACCATTGAGCGTAATTTCTAAAAGCTTCATCAATTAAATCAACGAATGCTTCACCAATAGCTTGGTTGTGAAGACCTGGAAGCTGAATTAATTTTTTGAAATGACGGCGTAGATGCGCTAAACATTTCTGCTGGGCTACGTTCCAATCCATATATACCTGTCAGAATTGGCAGTGCGATCGCTCACCTAAGCATTCTTACATATCTTCTCTGATCTATTCGCCTTCTTCCACTGCACCTAATGCTTTGAGGGTGGCCATTTCGGCTGAAGTTAAACCCTTAATGCCTGTGATGTTCATGCGTTCATAAGGGCGATCGCTTCTCAGGGTTTTTAAACACTCGCCAGTTTCAACATCCCAAATTTTGATTGTTTCATCTTGGCTACCACTAACAAGAATTCTACTATCAAGAGCAATAGCAATTGACCATACTGCATCTAGGTGTCCATGTAAAGTTTTCAAACATTCACCTATTGTTATGTCCCAAAGTTTTATAGTTTTGTCTGTGCTGCAACTTACTACACTCAAATTGTCTTTAAAAATTACTGATGAAACTCCACCATAAAGGTGTGCTTGCCAACTTTCAATACATTCTCCTGTGTTTATGTTCCAACATTTTATTGTTTGATCACGACTAACACTAGCAATCATATTGCCATTGGGACTAAATGCAACAGAATAGACATGATCCGTATGTCCACTAAAAATTTTTATACATTCACTAGTATTTAAATCCCATAGTCGAATTAAACAGTCATAACCACAGCTGACAAGAGTTTTTCCATTAGAACTAAAACTTATTGATTCTACGTGGTTCAGATGTCCTGTCAAAGTATTTATACATTGACCTAATTTTATATCCCAAATTTTGATGCTTCCATCAGAACTTGCACTAGCAAGTATTTTCCCATCAGGGCTAAATTTGATAGATCGAACTCTACCAGAATGTCCCTGTAAAATATGAAAACATTCGCCCGTAGTAACATTCCAAAGCCTGATTGTTTTATCATCACTACCACTAGCAAGTATTTTTCCATTTGGACTGAAACTTAATGACCAACACCATTTCAAGTGTCCGTATAGAGTTTTTAAGCACTTACCTTCGGCTGTAGACCATAACCTAATAATATTTTCTTCACCAGCACTGGCAATAAGTTGACCATCAGGACTAATAATAGTTGACCATATCCGATTATTTCTGTATCCTTGTAAAATTTTGAGACATTTACCTTCTATAACATCCCACAATCTAACAGTTTGATCTTCGCTCCCACTTGCCAAAATTTTACTATCAGGACTGAATACAATTGATGAAATTGATTGATTATGTCCTTCTAAAACTTTTTGGCATATACCTTTATTAACATCCCATAACTTAATTGTCTTATCATCACCAGCACTAGCGATAATTTGATTATCGTGGCTGAAAGCAACTGACTCAATTGCATCGCTATGCCCATATAAAGTCTTAAGACAATTACCTGTGTTTATATCCCAGATACATATAGTTCCATCAGCGCTTCCACTCACAATACTCGTACCATCAGATTTCCAAGAAATAGATTTTATCTGACCAGTATCTCCTTTAAAGATGTTTATACATTCTCCTGTTTTAACATCCCAAAAACATATTTTTTTAGCATTATAATTACTGGTCGCAATTATTTTTCCATCAGGGCTAAAAGCAATTGAATTGACTCTATTAGTATCTTCAAGATTGATTTTTAAATGCTCATCTGAATTAATATCCCACAGACGTATAGTTTCATCTTCGCCTGCACTAGCAATAATTTGCCCGTCTAAACTGAAAGATAATGTTCGTATAGAATTGGTATGTCCTGTTAAAGTTTTTAGAAGTTGACCTGTTTTTAAATCCCATAATTTTATAGTTTTACTTCCCCCAGCAGTGGCAAAAATATTACCATCTGGACTAAAAGCGATTGACCATATCCAAAGAGTATCCGCTTGAAATGCAAAAATTTGTTTCTCTTCTCCTATTTTCCATAGGTAAATTTGACCTATTGAGTCACTTGCCACTAAAAATTTACCGTCAGGACTAAATGCAACACAATGAACTCTGCTAAAAAGTTGAGTAAAAGTTGAATCAACTAAATTCGTTCCGTTAAAATTAACATACTGTAAGCGAGCATTACTAAAATCAGCACCCTTTATTACTGTGTCACTAAAATCTCTCCCTTCCAACGCAGCCTGATCAACTTTCACTGCTAACGTCGCTGCATTCCCGCCAACATAACCCGCTTCATGCTCACTTTTGCCCCGTGTCGCCTCAATAACTTTAATAAGAAACTCGTTATCACCTAACATCGGCAAAAGTAAATCCATCACTGCTTTTGTCAAAGGCACTTTACCAAAAGTCTCTCTCAACTTATTCAAAGGCTCACTTCTAAATTGCCTGAGCGGTGCGTTCCCCAAAGGGGTTGCCGCAGGCATCGCCATACACCCAGTATTATCCAATTGACGCGAAAAATAACCAGACCAAGTATAATCAACAAGCGCTGTACTGCTATCCAAACCTGACTGTGCTTGGGCTAATTCCGTAAAATCGCTAGCCAACGCCCCCAACTCTGCTGCAAATTTATACGCCACAAAAAACTCTAACAGCGATCTATGCGCTGGAGTATAGTCACCATCAGCATTGCGGACAAGCATCGTCTGCGCCATCATGTCATAATGCCAGTGGTCTAAATCCTTCTGTTCTTGAACAACAGAACCAAATAAGTAGCGAATACATTCTGGGAACAGCCGATAATTCAGGCTCATTTGGTCATTAGACAGCATTTCCCAAGACAACTCGCACAGAAAATACAGCTTATCTGCAAGGGAAGTAAAAGTACGCTCCGCTTTGATGTCCCGTTCCATCTTGCGCCGTACTGCATACAAGTAAACCCGTGGCATATCCACAGGTTTACCCGCCTCAATATCTGGCAATGCTTCTAAAATTAATTCAGTCATCACCGGGCGACGGGCTAAATCTAATAATTGCGGATTGCCTATTACTTGTTCAACTGTTGCTGGTTCAGCTTGGTATGACAATAACTGCCGAATTTGTTCGTCGTTAAATTTCTCCAGTTCCAAGACTTCAAATTGAGGTGTTTCGCCAGTTAATTTTTTAGTTGATGCTTGTAGTTCTGCATTTAGTAAAGCACGTCCTTCCTTCGCCTCTGGAAAATGCTCAGTACGACAGGTGAGGATGACTTTAGCACTGGGAACTACCACCTTCGCCAGTTCCCAAAAGTTGTTAATCATCTGTTGGCGGTCAACTTTTGCTGCCATTTCGTCAAAGCCATCGAAAATGAGCAGCAACTTACCCATGCGATTGAGTTGGTCAAAGACTTCGCTGTTGATGCGGATATTGTGTTGGGTAAAAAAGAAACCTGCCAAAACATTCTCAACATTTAGTGCTTTGGCAAAGTCACGCAAGGTAATTACCAAAGGTAGACGGGGACGTTCAACGCCACGTTTTTGAGCATCGCGGTAACGTTCTAATGCTGTCCAAGCATAGTGAAAGACAAACCAAGTTTTACCTGTACCAAATTCTCCCAAAATTGAAATATGCTCTTTGGCAGGGTCATCCAGCCACAAATCGATGTAACCATCAATCCAGCCGTCCTCTTCCTCATATCGACTCACCCCAATTCGCCGCTTAGTAATTGGCTCAATTTCTTCTTTAGTACAAGCAAGCGGTACATACTTGGTATCAATTTTTCGACGTTTGATTTCTACTTCTAACCAGTCGAGATAACTATTAAAGTCAGCATCTAAGTCAATCAGTTCGTCAAATGTAAAGCAGTCAAGGCGATGATTTTCTTCCTTCTTGACTTCATCCCTTGCTGCGCGGGAAATCCGGCGGGTAGTTACCAACCATCCTTCATCAGTTTTTTGTTCTTCAACTGAGGAACGCAACGCCATGACATCACTCAGTCCCACCTCTCCTGCAACGCCACATATAAGAATACGGTCATAACTGCGACGTACTGGGATGTGAATTATCCATTCAAAATATTCCTCTGCCCAGATTTCATATTTTTCAAAGTCATAGCCCAAGGTTTCAAACCATCCTCGCATCTGCTGGGCTAGTGCGATCGCTCTACATTGATTTTCAGTCGCAGTTCCTGGTAGTGCAGGATAATTCTCTACTGCCAACCTTGCTATTTCTGTCCGAATTCCCTCCAGCGTCGGCAATCTTTCCAGTTGTTCTTGGATACAAGCAATCCTTTTATGTAGAGAACCAATTTTCTGGTTTAGCAAAACATCAGAGGGTGTGCGAGTGCGTTTAGCAACTTCGATAAATACAGTTGCAAATTCAGCCACTTCTCGCCTGACATCAAGTTCTAAACTACTGATGTCATCACCCAAGGTATAGGTATCTAGAAAAGCATCAACCTCAGAAAGGAGAATTGAGGGGTTATTGTGGTCTAATGCTGTGCGAAAAGCTTGTTTAATTACTTTTTGTCGGAACAATTCGAGCAATGGCTTAGGTTTGCCTACGCCATATTCTACTAGGGCGTAAGCATAAACACCACTAAAATCAGCAGGTGGATGCTCTGGATCGAGGTGAAATTGCTGGAGTAACTTAATTACAGTCTCCGAACGCAGAATTTTTTCTTTAATCAAAGGGTTGGCGATGCTAGTAATTGCGTTGAAGACCAGATCCAGGTTAATCAAGCTCATTAAAATACTCCAATAACACAGAGCTATCTTGCTAACTAAGGGTTAATTACTGTTACAAATAATATACTGCCAAAAACAGTTTTATTTTATACTTTCCCAATGATTATCGAAAGAATACATTTAATAACTGTAATCTGCTAGGCGATCCCTTTGCTCCTCCTGTTCAACAATATTTTTTCAGAGTTGATTGCAAAGTAGATTTTGGAAGTAGTTGATAACTGTTTCGGCGTAGTTCGCCGCAGGCATCGTTTCCAGTGCATCACTCAAGGTATATTTGCGAGTATTCGTCGCGTCAAATTAAATTAAAAATAATGAAAAGACCACAAACTGTCAGGTCATTGGAAGAATTAGGTCGGGTACGTTTGTCAAAAAACTTTTTTATGCGTGATTTTCTACACTCAGAAATTTCTCAAATTGAAGGAATCCCAAATATACCAGATAATCCTGATTTGGCGATCGCCTCCGGCAAAAGTCTTTGTGAACAAGTTCTAGAACCAATTCAACAAGCTTTCGGAAGAATCAGCATTCGCTCTGGATATCGATCATCTGCTGTCAATGCTAAAGGTGCAGAAAATAAAAACCAGTACAATTGTGCTAGTAACGTATCTAACTATGCAGTTCATATCTGGGATGTTCCAGACGCTCAAGGTTATATGGGTGCTACAGCCTGCATTATTGTGAATTCTTTCATTGATTATTATGAGAAAACTGCCAATTGGACAGCCTTAGCATGGTGGATTCACGATCGCATTGATTATTACAATGCAATCACCTTTTTTCCCAAGTATGCTGCGTTCAATATTGGTTGGTCTGAAAATCCCGAATCCAGAAAACTGTACATTTACAGCTATATCCCTAATCCTTACACAGGCAAGAAGGAATACTTAACACGTCTGGATGCAGAAAATTATTCAGGTTCACATGAACAGTTTTATGAAGAGCTTACAACACAGTTAGCTATTACACTTTAACTTCGGACTCTAAAAGGCTCAGAAGTTTTTCTTCCAACTCAGTTAGATAAGGCCGATTTAGCTTCCCCAACAACTGCAACAGACTTTTGACTGTCTCCTCCAGCGAATCGGAATACACTCGACTGATGCGATCGCTCAAGGACTGTATCTGCTCACATTCTTCAGGCAAGTATTCGTAAGATTTCAAATGTTGCAATCCAACTGTGTATTCACCATCCCACATTCTCACGGTGCAACTAAAGTCATTCACTGCGCTGACAATTGCCCAACACCCACCCATTCCTCTGAGTTCCGGGTTGTCCTTAACTAAGATTTGGCAGACTTCACCGATTTGGTAAGTATTAGGTACTTGGGTACGCTCCATGATGCGCTGCACAACATCTTTCACGATTCTACCAGTCGGCACTTTCCCACCAGCAAGTTCTACTGCTCTTAGCCACACTTCTTGCTGTTCCTGGGGTTCAAGCTTTGTCATGGGTCGAACTTGCCCCTCTGCTGTCGGAAAAATGTCCACAACAACTGCCGCATCAACTAGCTGGTAAGAACGGGAACGATTGTAGCCAAACCTGTCTAAACAGTATTCATCAAAGGTTTTGTGCGTGGAGCGATATAATCTGCGATCGCGTAATTTTATTAATATAGGACTTACGCAAACAATAACCGAAACCCTTATTTTCAGGTAGGGGCAATTCATGAATTGCCCCAGAGGGCGTGTACTTTTGCGTAAATCCTATAATAGCAATTTCACTACAGTAACTCTTGAAGTTGTTTTTCGGCACGTTGGCTTAACTGAACATCACGGTTTAATTCGAGGACTTTCTTGTAATCTTCCACGGCTTGATCCTTGTTGCCTTTATTTTTATAAGCATTTCCTCTGTTGTAATAAGCAATGGTGTAGTTAGGGTTAAGTTTCAGTGCTTGGTTGTAATCAGCAATGGCGCTGTCGTAGTCTTTTTTGTTATAATAAGCATTTCCTCGGTTGTTATAAGTCTCAGTGTAGTTAGGGTTAAGTTTCAGGGCTTGGTTAAAGTCAGCAATAGCCCTGTCATAGTCTTTTTTGTTAGAGTAGTAATTCCCTCGGTTGTTATAAGCCTCAGTGTATTTAGAGTCAAGTTTCAGGACTTGGTTAAAGTCAGCAATGGCACTCTCGTAGTCTTTTCTGTTACGGTAAGCAAGCCCTCGGTTGTAGTAAGCCTCAGTGTAGTTAGGGTCAAGTTTCAGGACTTGGTTAAAGTCAGCAATGGCGCTGTCGTAGTCTTTTAAATCGAAGTAAGCAAACCCTCGGTTGTAGTAAGCCTCAGTGTAGTTAGGGTCAAGTTTCAGGACTTGGTTAAAGTCAGCAATGGCGCTGTCGTAGTTTTTTAAATCGAAGTAAGCAAAACCTCGGTTATAGTAAGCGTTAGTAAGCCCTCGGTTGTAGTAATCTGTGGCTTTGGAGGGGTCAAGTTTCAGGGCTTGGTTGAAGTCAGCAATGGCGCTGTCATAGTCTTGTTTGTTGTAATAAGCAACTCCTCGGTTGTAGTAAGCCTCAATATAGCTAGAGTCAAGTTTCAGGGCTTGGTTGAAGTCAGCAATGGCGCTGTCGTGGTCTTTTAAATCGAAGTAAGCAAACCCTAACCCTCGGTTGTAGTAAGCGTTAGCAAGCCCCCGGTTGTAGTAATCTGTGGCTTTGGAGGGGTCAAGTTTCAGGACTTGGTTGAAGTCAGCAATGGCGCTGTTATAGTCTTGTTTGTTGTAATAAGCAACTCCTCGGTTGTAGTAAGCCTCTGTGTAGCTAGAGTCAAATTTCAGGACTTGGTTAAAGTCAGCAATAGCGCTGTCATAGTCTTGTTTGTTGTAATAAGCAATTCCTCGGTTGTAGTAAGCCTCTGTATAGCTAGAGTCAAGTTTCAGGACTTGGTTGAAGTAGTTAGGGTCAAGTTTCAAGACTTGATTGAAGTCAGCAATGGCACTGTCGTAGTCTTTTAAATCGAAGTAAGCAAACCCTCGGTTGTAGTAAGCGTTAGCAAGCCCTCGGTTGTAGTAATCTGTGGCTTTGGAGGGGTCAAGTTTCAGAGCTTGGCTGAAGTCAGCAATGGCGCTGTCGTAGTCTTTTAAATCGAAGTAAGCAAACCCTCGGTTGTAGTAAGCCTCAGTGTAGTTAGGGTCAAGTTTTAGGGCTTGGCTGAAGTCAGCAATGGCACCTTCGTAATCTTTTTTATTCCGGCAAGCAATCCCTCGATTTTTGTAAACTATAGCATTGTTAGAGTTGAAAAATGGTTCTAAATGTCCCTGGATTTTTGCTAAGGTTTCTAGTACTGAATCAGATTCAGTGTTAGCTAGAAACATCTGAAGATCTATTTCTGCGGTAAAAAGAGTCTGTTTTTCGGCTTCTTTCAATGCGTCAGTCAGTCTACTTTCCTTGAGACTAGATTGTGTCAACCAGCTCATTAAGCTATCTGAGAATCCCGAATCGCTGTTAATTGAGGAATTTTCTGCTTCACCCAGGATTATGTTAGTAAGATCCTTAATCTCCTCTAACCCTATTGACAGCTTCTGATCAATGTTGACCACTTCATTAATCAAACCTTGTAAAGAACCTAAGTATTCCCCAATATATTTGTCAAAATCAATGGCACCTCTTGCCATCTCCGCTGCTTCTTGCTGGATGTCGGCAATTTCTTTCTGAAGCTTATGAGTCTCGCTATAAATGCGTAAATGACCGAGCATCTCATCAAAAACCTGTCGTTGAACCTCCTGATCGTCAGCTAACTTGGCAAACGCACCTTGGATTAATTCCAGCTTCTTCAACATTAATAGTGAAGCACTACCAACCAATTGAGCTGCTTTTAAAAGTTGAGATTGCTGATTACTATAGATGAGTTGCAGATCTGGATCTTGTCCAGCTCGTCTTACCAAAATAGTTCGCTTGTCTTCTAGGGCAGAAATTTTTTGGTATTTTTTTGTAGTAATGCATTTAATCTCATCAACTAGATCAGCAAAGAATTGAGTATAAACTGTTTTTTGAGCCTGGATAAAATCGATAATCGACTCATAGTCGTTCATGAGGGTATTGAGATTCTCAAGGCTTTCATCGACGCTGAGAGGCTTGCGGCTCAGTCCCAGAAATGTTCGTCTACCCTCTTTTACCAACTGGCATCGTTGACGGATATCGCTGTTTCGCTGCTGAAAGCTTTCACTTAACAATACTGGTAGCTGATATTCACGCTGATAGATTCGGACAACACGGGTTTGTGTCTTGAATACTGTATCGGGATTTTGGTTATCTTGTTTATCAGCCATTCTCCTCAATGTTCCTTAATTAAAGGGTATTAGTATCATTAGAAGATGTTTTAAGAGAGTCTTTTGTTCCCATATTGAACACAACGGAGGTAAGGATTCAGGTCTAATGTTGAGGAAGTAAATAAGTACGTTTTGTCACAGGCAAACGCAGCGATCGTTCAGCCTGATTATTATCAGGAGGAGCTTCAGGATGGTCAAGAAAATACCAGCATTGGCTTGCTTGATCGCGCAAAGAACGTAAAAGCTGACCTGCTGTTGCTCCTGCTTTGTCAATCCACTGATTGAGTGATGAGTGCAACTTAGCTTTGAATTTATTGACCCAATCTTTATAACTACTTGAATCAAGAGTTTCAAACCATAGAGCATAATTGCTAAAAGCTTCATCAATTAAATTAACAAACGTTTCACCGATAGCTTGGTTGTGAAGAACTGGAAGAATAATTAGTTTTTTGAAGTGCCGGGGTAGAGGTGCTAAACATTTTTGCTCTTGCACAACTTGGCAACCATTGTAAACACTATGATCTTCCACTATTTCAATTGGACGTTCTACTAATTGCGCTACAATAAGATGGTTTGGTTCTTCTTCCAAGGGTGCTTTTTTGTTTTTGCTCTTTTTCAGAATGTCCCCAGATGGTGGTCTTGATGAAGTCTTGCTGTCCAAATCTCTGCTGACTTTTAACCGTTCTACTTCAAGGTGTAGTTCGTAGATTATTTTCTGTAACTCACGTATTACCTTGCT
Source organism: Nostoc sp. DedQUE04 (assembly GCF_034530995.1). NCBI lineage: Bacteria > Bacillati > Cyanobacteriota > Cyanophyceae > Nostocales > Nostocaceae > Nostoc > Nostoc sp. DedQUE04. The sequence goes on from NZ_JAVRCA010000089.1 coordinate 9,947, forward strand.
CTGCTCAATAATTATCTCCACCAGTCCTTGTTTCGATAACTGGTTCAAGCTTTCTCGGTCTATATCTTGAGGCAGGTTTTGGTTCATATTTGTAATACTCCCCCTCAAGTGTCCCCCTTGTCAATACTCTGCCATCTGAATCCTTACGTATTCACAGAGTAAAAAGCAATGAAGCAAATATGGTTTACATTGTTGGTTTAGACATATTGCTAGTAATGAAAGTGATGTTAAACTGAGAAACCAACTGTTCGTTGCATTAACTCACTCTCATGCTTGGGTAAATTTAAGTGGTGTTGATGGGAATTATTCTTTCTACGAAGAATTAAGAAGAGTCATGGAAAGTGGTAATAGCTTTCAATTTGAATACTATCCTCCAAAAGTAGATATTGGAGCAACCATAGATATGAGGTAACGAATAGAAGCCAGCACTCACCTATACAGCGCCGGGTTTGTCTGATGTATCTGTTTTGGGTATCCGATGTCTTGGAAGAAGCAGTATTTTGAACAGGAAAGCTCGTCTCGACTAATCCTCAACTTGGCATTTCTGTTCAATAAAACTCAAAAGCTCTTCTTCAAACTGGGTCAAATATGGGCGCTTCAACTCTCCTAAACACTTTAAAACTGCCTCTGCTGAAGCTTCTAGCTTGCCACTGTCCCGTAATCTACTGATGCGATCGCTAATCTGATGCATCTGCTGACATTCCGACTCCAGGTAATTCAGTGGCTTCAGGTGGTCGATTCTGACGGTGTACTCTCCATCCCACATCGTGACTGTACAACTGAACTCACCAACATGGTTGACTATACCCCAGCATCCACCTTTACCTCTGAGTTCTGGGTTGTCCTTTGCAAGAATTTGACAGACTTCGCCTAGCTGGTAGGTATTTGGTACTCTGGTTCGCTCAATAATGCGCTGCACCACATTCTTCACAATCCTACCACTTGGAACTTTACCACCCGCTTCCTCCACTGCCTTCTGCCAAGCTTCTCTTTGCACTTTTGGCTCTAAAGAAACCAAAGGGCGTACTTGACGTTCATTATTTGGCAGAATTTGTAAACCATTGGTTAACATTTTTGGAGTCTGTAATTCATCCGTAGCTATTTCCTCTTTTTGTAAACCATTGGTTAACAAATTGTCCATGACTGTCGCTGCGGCAATCTTGTAGCTGGCTGCTATCCGCGTGTACCCAAACCTATCTTTGCAATATTGCTCGAAGGTTTTGTGCGTAGAGCGATATAACCTGCGATCGCGCAATTCGGCCAGTGCCTTACCTGCCTCAAAAAACGCTCTTTCCACACGCCGCTCTAGGTGAAGGCGATCGCGTTCTTCCGCCTCAGACAACTCCTCTACTTCAGCAGCACTAACCGTAATCGTTGCTGAAGCTGGATTTTCTGGATCAAAGATGTCTTGGGCAGAACTAGCGCTTGCTTTTAAATTGTTGGAGACAGCAGAGGTGGCTTTTTTGCGGTTCGAGGATGGTTTAGTCATGATTCCACCCTTTCAAATGGTATTTCTCAGACTAGATAACAATTTTATGGTTGTAGTCAGGAGCTACAATCGCTCGTAAAAAACTAAGGGCAAGGCGAGAGGAGTGGTTAATCATCGAATTTCACTCCTAAGTCAATACCAAGTACTCGCTCAATTTTCCTTAATGTGTCTTCAGGCAAAGCATCTCGTATTCGTTCTGCCTCAATATCGTGCCAGTAAGATCGGCTAATATCAGCTTCTCCTGCCAAAACCTCGACTGAACGCCCATCAGCTTTTCTAGCTTGTTTAATTTTTCCTCCTAAACCTGAAATTTCAATGTCTGTGTAGCGTCTGATTTTCACCGCGCCTGGAGGAATATTCTGATAAGACTTACTCCATAACTGAAAAGTATTAAGCGGTGGATTAAAGTGACTGATCAGCGCATTTTCAATTTCAGCCAAAAGATTATGGTCGGAAACCTCAATGTAAGCAATTCGGACATTACCTATTCTTTTTAGATGACCATAACAGTGATGACTACTCCATCTATTTTTGAGATTGACGGTTCTACCGATATACTGCACTACGCCTTGAGAATCTATAGCAAAATAGATGCATGACCTTGCTGGTAACTGCGATCGCTCTTGAAGAGATACTGAAGGTAAGGCAAGAGGATCGATAGTGGCAGGATTAATCAGCATTGTTCAACTCCTGGGCTGGTATCCATTTCAATAAAGTATCTGGTTGTATGTTGTATCGACTACAAATCGCGTCCATGACATCTCTGCCAAGATACTGAGCGGAATTGTTGTACAGATTATATGCAGTAGTCCGGCTAATACCAGTTTCTTGCCAGAACTGATAAACGCTTATTCCTCTGCTATCAACAAATTCCTTAATCCGATTTCTCATAGGCATACTTGCACTGCCACTGCTGTTATATTCCTAATTAACTATTATTACAAATTAGTTAACCCTATTATAAATTTATTGATAGTATATCTTTAACTAAAAAACTAGAGTGTTTTTATAGGTATTGAGCAAAATTCAAAATTTGATTAATATCACTGTCTTCAGTAAAATTTAGTAATATTTATAACTACAATGCTTAAAACTGCTTAATTTAAGCTATGCCGAATTTAGAAAACTTAAAATAATTGATAATACTGTGAAAACAATCCTGATTTTGTCGGCTAATCCTAAAAATTCGACTAGACTGCGCCTGGATGAAGAAGCCAGAGAAATTCAGGCAGGATTAGAACGTGCGAAAATTAGAGAGCAGTTTGTAATTATCACTAAGTGGGCAGTACGTCCTGACGATTTACGTCGCGCCCTTCTAGATCACAATCCTGAGATTATCCATTTTTCTGGGCATGGAGCAGGAGATCAAGGTTTAGCTCTAGAAGATAACACCGGGAATATGCAGCTGGTGAGTAGTGAGGCACTATCAACACTATTTTCTTTATTTCATGGGATTGAGTGTGTATTATTAAATGCCTGTTATAGTCAGACGCAAGCAGAGGCAATTTCCCAGCATATTAATTATGTGGTGGGCATGAGTCAAGCAATAGGAGATGGGGCAGCTATTAAGTTTGCAGTCGGATTTTACGATGCCCTTGGTGCTGGAAGATCCTACGAGGATGCTTATAAATTTGGTTGCGTATCTATTGCTTTAGAAAATATTCCAGAATCAGCAACGCCCGTCCTCAAATATCGAAATAATGTAATTAATACTGAGCAACCATTACAGTTTAAACGTATTTTCATTAGTTATAAGCGTAATGTAGATCCCGATGAATCAGTAGCATTGCAAGTTTTCCAAGCACTAGCACGACATCATCAAGTATTTATTGACCAAACGATGTTAGTAGGTACGCATTGGGTCGAACGCATTGAAACAGAAATCCGCCAAGCAGATTTTCTCATCACCTTCTTGTCACCACAGTCAATTCATAGCGAGATGGTCGAGTCAGAAATTAAAATGGCGCATAACTTAGCACAATTACAAGGTGGTAAACCTGCAATTCTGCCAGTACGTTTGGCATATCGGGAGCCGTTTCAGTATCCCCTAAATGCTTATTTAAATAATATTAACTGGGCATTTTGGCAAGGAATGGAAGATACACTACACCTGATTGCAGAGTTAAATCAGGCGATCTCTGGTGAGAAGTTAAGTATCGGTACAGTACAAACAAAAGCTGATATTATCCAAAGTATCCCTTCATGGTTGCCCCAACCTTTTGCCTCTGCACAGCCAGTTTCGCTGGAAATGCCCGAAGGAACGATGGACTGTGAATCGAAATTTTACGTGGAACGTTCATCAGATCCACTTGCTTTAGAAGCAATTAAGCGGCAGGGTGTAACTATCACTATTAAAGGCCCTCGGCAGATGGGCAAAAGTTCGTTGTTAATTCGTACTATTAATGCTGCTGTTGCAGGAGGTAAGCGGGTAGCATTTCTGGATTTTCAATTGTTTGACAAAGCCACTTTAAACAATGCTGACAGCTTCTTTCGCCAGTTTTGCTCTTGGCTAACCGATGAATTAGAAATGGCAGATCAAGTAGATAAGTACTGGCAGATGCCTTTGGGTAATAGCCAATGTTGTACTCGCTATGTTAGTCGCTACTTATTGAAGGAGGTTGTTCAGCCTTTGGTTCTGGCAATGGATGAAGTAGAAAGCATTTTCGATAGCGAGTTCCGTTCTGATTTCTTTGGTATGCTGCGAAGTTGGCACAATAGCCGTGCGACTACTCCCATTTGGAAAAAACTAGATTTAGTGCTTGTGACATCCACTGAACCTTATCAGTTAATTGATAATCTCAACCAATCACCTTTTAATGTGGGAGTAGTTATCGATTTAGAAGATTTTACAGCAGAACAGGTTGCCGACCTCAACCGCCGTCATGGTTCACCCCTCAATTTCAACGAAGAACGACAATTAATAGCATTGCTGGATGGACATCCTTATCTAGTCAGGTTGGCGTTTTACTGGGTTGCCAGCCAGCGCCTCTCTAGCAATGAACTATTTGCTAACGCTACTGCTGATAATGGCCTATTTGGCAATCATCTGCGTAACCATTTATTCCGATTGCATAACAAAACTGAGTTAGTGCAAGGGATGCAGCAAGTTATTCGATACAATACCTGTGAAGATGAACGTGTTTTCTTTCGTCTGCGAGGTGCAGGTTTAGTGCGCCGAGAAAGACGGATAGTAATGCCCCGTTGCCAACTTTACGCTGATTATTTTCGGGAGAACCTTCGTGGCTGAAACAAGCATTTACACCATCGGCGGAACTGTGCAGGCTGGTGGTGGAATTTATATTTCCCGTCAGGCTGACGAGGAGTTGCTGAATTTATGTCAAACAGCCACTTTTGCTTATGTTCTTACACCGCGTCAGATGGGTAAGTCTAGTTTGATGGTACGCACGGCAGAGACTCTTACCCAGGAAGGTATTACTTCGATCATTGTTGACCTTCAAGAATTAGGGGTGCAGGTTACAGCAGAACAATGGTATCTTGGCTTTTTGGTAAAGCTAGATGACCAACTTATGTTGGATACAGATGTGGTGAGTTGGTGGCGTGAACACGAACATTTAGGAGTTTCGCAACGACTGACGCTATTTTTTGAGAAGGTATTATTGGCTGAGGTAGAAGAGCAAGTAGTGATTTTTGTCGATGAAATTGATTCCACCCTTAGTCTAAATTTTACTGATGATTTTTATACGGCGATTCGTTATCTCTACGTTGCTCGTGCTACTAATCCTGAGTTTCAGCGTCTTTCTTTAGTGTTGATGGGAGTAGCAACACCCGGCGATTTAATCCGCGATCCCAGGCGTACACCATTTAATATTGCTCAACGTTTAGATTTGATGGATTTTACCTTTGAGGAAGCTTTACCTCTAGCTGATGGATTGGGTTTACCTACTAAGGAAGCACAGCAAGTACTGCGCTGGGCACTCAAGTGGACAGGGGGACACCCCTATTTAACGCAGCGTCTCTGCCGTGCCATAACGGAAAAAGGCAAGAAGAGTTGGTCACAAGTAGATATTGAGCATGTAGTCAGCAGCACATTCTTTGGTGCAATGAGCAAGCAAGATAATAACTTGCAGTTTGTGCGCGATATGTTAACAAAAAGATCACCCGATATATTCCGTGTCTTGTTTACCTACGGCGAGATCCGCCGTGGAAAGCGTATTATCTTTGATAAAGAGCAGTCTCTAATTCAATCACATTTAAAACTTTCAGGTGTTGTGTGTAGCGAAAACGCTAGATTACGCGTACGCAATATGATCTACAAGAAAGTTTTTGATGAAAGATGGCTTAAAGAAAATCTGCCAATTACGTTAAAGGTATTAACATTTCAAACAGTTCTTTTGGTAAGCGTAGTTGTAACACTTTTGATTCTGGGAATGCGACAGTTAGGAGTTCTACAAGCTGGAGAATTAATAGCTTATGACCAGATGCTACCAATACGTCCTTCTGAACCAATAGATGACCGAATTGTGATTGTAGGTATTAACGAAAAGGATATTGAATGGCTTAACCAATATCCAGTTACAGATGAAAAGATTGCAGAGTTACTTGCCAACCTGGAAACTTATAAACCCCTAGCTATTGGTTTGGATATTTTCAAAAATATTCCTGTTAAACCTGGTGGCGAACAACTAGCGCAGGTATTACGGTCGAATTCTAATATTATTGGCATTGAAAAAATTTTACCACCGGCAGAAACTTCACCACCCCAGAGCTTGCCACCCGAAAGAATTGGGTTTGTCGATTTACTTAAAGATAAAGATAGTAGAAATCGACGCTATTTGTTGTATACACCAAATCCTAATAATATCAATGAAGATAAATATTCTTTAGCATTGCAGTTAGCTGCTAAGTATTTAAATACGAAAGGAATTGAATTAGAAACGGGAAAAAATGACCCAAATACAATAAGAATTCGTGATATTGAATTACCCCGAATCACCCATAATTTTGGTGGATACGTTGGCGTTGATGATGGTGGAGTTCAAGTGCTACTTAACTTTCGTACGGGTAAACATCCATTTCGGATTTTATCACTACGAGATATTACAAATGGAAATTTTCAACCTAGTTGGTTGCGCGATCGCATAGTTTTAGTTGGGCTCACTGCCCTTAGTTTTAATGACGTTTATACCAGTAATTCCATAATTTCATCTGTCAAATCTACACAGCCAGGTCAAGTTTATGGAGTGGAAATCCATGCTCACGCAGTTAGCCAGATTGTCAGCGCTGTTTTGGATGAACGTCCACTCATTTGGTATTGGCCTAAATGGGGTGAATTCTTATTGATTTGGAGCTGGTCTTTTTTTGGGGGGGTGCTAGCGTGGCGTTGTAAATCATTCCTTCGGTTGGCATTGGCAGTTGCACTTACGTCTGGTGTTCTGTATTTATTGTGCTTTGGTCTGTTAATCTGGGGTGCTTGGGTACCATTTTTTCCTTCTGTATTAGCCTTAATTATTACAAGTGGAAGTATAGTAACATCTCGTAACACATTACAAAAACAGAAGCGGATCGAGATAAGTCAGTTACCACTTGACAGACTTGAAACCGTCTGTAAACTAAATGGTGAAGAAATGACAGACGTAGTAGTGCGGCTAATTACTGAGTATATAGAACAGAACGAATTCCCTAACAGCATTAACGCTCAAGGATCTCAGAAACACAAGAACTGAGTTGTTTGGTTCAGTACATATCTACCACTACCAGATGGTTTAGCTAAAATGTGTTACTTATTATCAAGTCCCAGCATCTGCTCACCCCCCTGGGGCAGGTAGTTGAAGGACTTCAGGTACTGTAACCCAACGGCGTACTCTCCATCCCACATCCTTACCGTGCAACTGAACTCATTTACTTGACTGACAATCCCCCAGCAGCCACTCTTGCCCCTGAGTTCTAGATTATCTTTGGCTAAGATTTGGTAAACTTCACCTATCTGGTAGGTATTAGGTACTTAGGTGCGTTCCATAATTTGTTGCACCCGTCTTTAACAATGCGATGAGTGGTACTTTCATCGGCTCGTTGTACGCCGTCTGCTAAACCTCTTGTTTTCGCCCAGATCACATTAATTAAGGTTTAGCTTTACATTTACTAATCCTTTAGTAGAAGTATATTCCCGACCAAAACTTTTCTTCAGAAAGAGGTATTAATTAAAAACTTTATTAACAATTGTAAAGATAGTCCCAAAAATCAACGCAATCTATGCAATCACCAGAAGCTCAAACAACAAAATTCGAGAGTAAAGCTCCTTTGTCAAACGATACTACTTCCCATATTCAGCCCGAATCAAAAACTGAGCCAATAACTCAGGTACAAGCAGATAGCGTGCTGACCCGCGAACAATTGCCTAACAAGGGATTTCGTATTGCCCTCACCCTGGTTACTAGCGTGATTATTCTAAGTGTCGTCGCTATTTACTTCGGCATTATTCATCCTTAGTACATTGTTACAAAACCGAATGGCACGCCCCTTAAAGCTAAATCGACTATAAGACCTATGGGTGTGGGGTTTAGTAATAAAGGAATTTATTAAGTTTGCACTTAATTTTGGCTTTTCTGATTTTTTTCCTACACCCTGCACCCAACCGTCTACACTTAGCCACAGCAAGAGTTTCACGTTTTCAAGCGGGATATACCTTTTCGCCTGCAACCCTGCCCAAAGCTTTGATGCCGCAAGGCGTTGATCACCACTGCTAAATCTGGAAATTAAAACTCCCAAAGGCTTTCAGTGATTGGCCTCTCCCAAAGTTACAGAAGAGGGCTAATCGCTAATCCCATATTCCCGCTCAATCAAACCTAACAACTTCTCCTCTACCGTAGTCAAATACGATCGCTTCAGTACCCCCAAGCCCTTCAACACAGCTTTTGCTGTTTTTTCTAAATTCTTGTTGTTTCGTAATCTACTAATGCGATCAGCTACGGCAGGCGCTCGCACCATCGCAAACCTGCACATCTGCTCATACTTGGCAGACAAATATTTGAGTGACTTCAGGTGGCTGCTTTTCACAGTATAGTCTCTACCTCACATTGTCACTGTACAGATAAATTTCCATACGTGGCTGACGACATTCCATCCATCATTTGCTACTTAACCTGCAATAAAGTTTTTGTCTATTTTTTTACCTTGACATACTTTAAACAGATCAGTTATATATTTTATATACCTAAATTTGGTTAACCAGTTTAGGCTATGCAAATTAGGTTAACCAAATTTTAGAACTTAGGCACTAATAAATCATGGCTTACCAGCTTTTTGAGATTCCCTCCGTAGATGGCAAAGATGCCGATTTAGTTATCGCCGATCCAGAAAATCCGGATGCACCTGCTTATACTCATTACTCATATACGATTGGAACTACTGCAAATAAGAATGAACTTACACAACGACGTGGGATTCCATTTGGCAGTTTTCGAGATTGGGACAATCTATTCTCACGCTTCAAGGATGTCGAGAAGCGTATTGCACAGTCTGAGGAATACTATCCTGGTGAGAGTGTAATTGGAAGCAAAACACTTAACCCTAATTTTCGTGTCAATACCATCATGCGCCTTGGCGCACTTGAGTTATTGGCCAATATCTTTTCCGGTCGTATTACTGCAAGCGACAAAGATCCATTTCCTCATCAACTTGCGCTGCAACAGTATATGAAGATAAACGAAGACCGAGTAAAGCGCTTGCTAATTGCAGATGAGGTAGGGCTTGGAAAAACCATTGAAATTGGATTAGTATTGCGGGATCTTTTGATTGCTCGTGGAAGTGTTGATCAATTTCGCTGCCTTTACCTTACTAAAGGTGGTCTTTTAGATGATGTTCGTTTAAAACTGCAATCAGTCATACAGGGGGCTATTGGTGAACAAAATATTGTTCAAGTTGACAGTTCTTTTATAGAATATGGCAAAAACAATATCAGTGGCATTCATATTGCTAGCATGGATGCAGCAAGGCGTTATGTGAAAAAAGCACATAAAAAAAAGTTGCCAACAGAGCGTGTTAATCCTGAAATTCTGATCATTGATGAATGTCACCATTGTGCAAGTGATGGTGATTTAATTAACCTAAAAAGAATCGAGACAAATACGACTAGGACATACGAAGCTGCTTATCAAATGATTACTGGGAATTTTTGGACTAATTCTGAACCACCTAGCCTTGTGGTCTTTATGAGTGCAACTCCTTTCCGCTCCAAACCCCAGTTTGTTAATTTACTTCGCCTTCTTACTCATCAAACCTCAGTTGTTACAAATGCTTATTCCCCAGAGTTAAACGAGGCACAACTTATAGGCAATCTACAATCAGAAGAATCGCCTGCCGCAGTTATTTGGCGACATCAAGACAATGTTTTCAATTGGTCTGATGACCGTTTATTTCCCAACCTCAAAATTGAGCGTCCTGATCTTGACACTAGCCCTGAATACCTTGAGGTTATTGAGCAAATCCGCGAGACAGTCAAAAGGATTTATACAGATCATGGTGAGAACTTTGGTGGATTTGCAATCTCACAACTTGAAAAGCGGCTTACTAGCAGTTCACTCGCAGGAGCCTGCTGGATATTCCGATGGTGCGTTCGGCATTTGAAATGGGAAACTCAGGATGTATATAGGAAAGATATATCACCTGGTACTGAAAATCTGCGTAGGCTGATTAAAGAGATTTCTCAAAAACTAGCAGCTTATGATCCAACAGAGAAGTCTGGACATTTAACTGTAGAGTTTCCTAGCGATAACTTTAAATTTAGTAATAAAATTCTCTCACAGAGAGGGCAAATTAAGGAGATTCAGGAATTCAGCAAAAAGTTACGTAACAGCGATAGCGATGACAATACTTTTATTGCTGAACCAGAGGAAGTTTTTGAATTGACAGAGCTTGGATTAAAGTTACTTAATTTAGCAGATGCTAGTGACGGTAGTGGAGTAGAAAACCGCAAGCTTAACTGGCTTAAGGATATGCTTGAGCAATATCCTAGTTCGCGTTTTTTAGTGTTTACTGAAAGTTTACAGACTTGTGAAATCATAACTAAAGCACTACCAAGAGAAAGTGAAAAGTTGACAGGTAATCTCGACTTATCTGCAAGAGACAAAGCTGTTTCTAGATTCCGCGATTTAAAAAGTCCTGTCCGGGTTTTAGTAGCTACCTCAGCAGCAGATGAGGGGTTTGACTTCCAGGTGGCAAATAAGGTAGTGCATTGGGACTTGAGTCCTTCTCCAGCTGTATTGATGCAACGTAATGGCCGTGTTGCTCGTCTAGGACAAATTTCTGATGTCACTGCCTACTACTTGATTATTGCCGGCACCCACGAAGAAAGGAGAGATAAAGCTCTGCGTGAGCGCTTCAAAGCACTAGGTATAAAAGACGAAAGGCTAAGACTGAAAATTCTTGGTTCACTTAGCAGTGAAGAGGAAGATGAAATCTTTAACGCTGTAGAAGCTGATCGGGTACAACTTATAGACGAAATTCTTAGAAAAGCCAAGACAGAAAACGAGGAAATGGAGCAGCAACTAGGAGAAATTCAGAAACATATTCAGGGGCAATCAGTAATTGATCGTAAAATGTTGGTTGAGCGGCTTGAGCGTTGGACACAATTAGGACTACCACTTTCTGAAACAAAGAGGTTCAATTTAAAGTTTGATACTTTGTTATGGGATCGTCCTGTATTCGGGGAGGTCGCCACAATCGAGAAGGCTGAAGCAAAAATCGCAACAATCCAAAGCAAGAAAGTAACCTTCGATCCAGAGTTCAAGCTCTTTGGTAGCGATGGGAAAACCTATTTATTGGCTGGTCTTCGTCCTTGGACTAAAAAAGAAAAAGGAAATGTCCTAAAACATCGTCCAATCGAAGGTGTTGATCCTATAGGTGAACTTGCCTGCTCTTTAGCAAGGCAGCGCGAGGCAGACTTTACTACAATTTCTGCTATCCGTCTATATGATTTGTTTCCTAACCTCGAAGGCACGCGTTATTTGTTATTTGCCACCCATCCGATGCGTGAAGCAGAAATTAACTTATCACCAAATACACTTTCTTACTTAACATTTTATGCTTTTGATAACAATGTTCAAGACCCGTTGCAGCCCCAAGGTGCTTGTGCTGATGACGTTTACAAACTAATTTCGTTATTGGAAAAGGAGGCGCTTAAATCAGACTCTGTAACTATAGAATCCCATCTGCTTGAACAAACACGATTGGCAGCAGGTAAAATTTCAAATTGGTTACAAACCGAGAGAAAACTTCCTCGGCTTGGTCGACAAACTTACTTTTTACCGATTCCAGTAGCGCTGGTGGCTGTTTTGCCATAAAAACATCGAGCCGAGATGTGCGGACTAAAGGGGCATTAGTTTACAAGCATCTTGGCTTAATTTCAAAAATATCCTTAAAGGGAAAGTTACCAGAGGAGATACCACGTTCGTCCTCAGCAGCCAGTAAAGTTACCTGCTACTTCACTACTCAATAAACATTTTTCTTCTATAAACTTCAAAAGTTCTTCTTCAAATGCGGTCAAATAAGGTCGTTTCAGTTCCCCCACATGCTTCAGCACAGCACGAGCAGCTTCTTCTAAGTTCTCATGTTCCCGTAACTTACTGATGCGATCGCTAATCTGCTGCATCTGCTGACATTCCGATTCCAGGTAATTGAGTGGCTTCATGTGGTCGATTCTGATGGTGTACTCCCCATCCCACATTGTGACTGTGCAACTAAATTCGCCTACATGGTTGACAATGCACCAATTCCCGCCTTTTCCTCGTAAATCAGGGTTATCTTTAACAAGAAGCTGGCACACTTCGCCAACACGGTAAGGATTTGGGGCTTTAGTGCGTTCCATTATCCGCTCTATCACGTCTTTGACAACACGACCTGATGGTACTTTCCCGCCTGCAATTTCAACCGAAGTTTGCCACACTTCCCACTGTTCCTGCGGTTCTAACTTAGTCATGGGGCGAACTTGTCCTTCGCTAGTCGGCAATATTTGGGAACTATTTGTTGTCAAATCATCAATCCCATAGTTTTGACAACAAATTGTTGTCAAATTTTCGTAGACATCAGCTGCGGCAATCAAGTAATTTGATTTTTGGCGACTATGCCCAAAGCGATCGCGGCAATAATTCTCGAACGTGTGGTGAGTTGAACGGTAAAGCCTTCTGTCCCTCAATTCCATTAAAGCTTTACCCGCCTCAAAAAACGCCCGTTCGACTTTCCTCTCTAGAAGATTACGATCACTCTCTTCTTCCTTGCTTAATTCTTCTATTTCAACAACTGCAACGCTTATAGCTGCTGAATCTACATTTTCCTGGGAGGAAATACGTGAGTCTGATCTTTTGAATGATAGTTCTGAATCACTTATTACAGAGGAAATGCTTTTTTTGCGCCTAGAGGATGGCTTTTTCGTCATTCCACCCCAATTAAATCAATAGTATTTCTCTACAGTCGATTGCAATGTGGATTTTAAATGTTGCCAGTAGAAGCAATCACTGGGTTAAAGAAACACAGGGAGGAACATAAGGATTTACACTTCGATAATTAATCCTAAAACTCTATCCCTGAGTTTATACCCAGGACTTATTCAATTACACAGAGAGTTTCTCCAAAAATGCACTACTTTGCGGCAGTGATTGTAAAGAGAGAGAAGCAGCATTAGCTACTCACATCTATTACCTCCCTTAACTCAAATAAATCCGCTAAGTCACACCGGAAGTAGTCACATAACTTTTCAATCGTTTCCGTATCCACCCGCTTAAAGTCATTGGTGAACAGCCGATAAACAGCTGGATAAGAAATGTTGGAACTTCGGGCAACTTCAGCCAATGACAGTGTTGGGTTTTTTTCAGCCATAAGCACAGCTAGGCGGCAATGCATTTTCCTCATGCCTCCATTAAACTATAGTTTTTATCATAATTGATTTCGTTATAAATTAGCAACTTAGTATTGCTATTTATAACGGAAGTGTTATAGTAGATATATGGAGAAAGCGCCCCCGACGACCAATCAAAAGCGCTTTCTCTGTCCCTAATAATAAGGAAACTCTATTATGACCCATTCAACTTACACACAGCAAGCCCTTTCCCGCTATACCCTCCCCCGCCTCAAAAGAATCGCTGCCGAATTAGGCGTAACACCCACCGGAGACAAAAGAGCGGCCCAAACCTGGGTAAACGCAATCATCACCCACCAATCCACACAGCTTCAAAAAGTTGACAACCAAGCCCTCGCCCAAGCCGAACTCGACAGCTATATCGCCGACCAAGCCCAAGCCGTAGCTCCCGAACCCCTCAAAATAGTCGAAATCTCGTTTGACCATCACGAATATTACGCTGATGACAAACTGGTAGCCAGCATCAGCCATGACGACAACCACTTAACGCAACCCTGGGTAGTCATAGTCAACGATACAGAAGTATTCCGTGCCAACACTATAATACGTTGCGATCGCTTCATCCAATGGCATCATCAGGACAAAATACTTAACGAAACAGCCCCCACCCAAGTAGAAACAGAAACACCCCCCACAACCGAAAACCAAATCATGGCGCATATCTTCAACGAGTGCCAAAATTATGGGTTTGAAATTCTCGATGATGGCATTTACAACAACAAGGGCGTGAAACTGGGGCAAGTCGGATGCACTAACAGCAACTGGTGGGTGAAAAGGCGTTATTCACTCCAGCAGCAGTATTCTAACTCGGTGCTTGATGCTGTGCGATCGCTGTCGATGGTGGACGTGTCTACTGGTGGTAAATCCATTTTTGATGAATATTTTTTAGATCAGCCGTTAGAACAGCTAACTGGCGATAAATTGCAACGGCTACTGGAGAGAACGGAGTTAGTCACAGCGTAATTCAGTAGTCAGAATCCAGGAGTCAGGAGTCAGTAAAGAAACAAAGAGCAGGGTGCAGAAATTAATAAAATCTGCCTTCCTTTCTCCTCTTTTTCCCACCTCTTCCCGGAATTCTGACTTCTGAATTCTGATTCCTGAATTCTTCTCTCATTTTCCCTTCATTCACCTATTCATCTATGCAACCCACAATCTCGATCCCTCAACACTGGCCCTACCCTCGCTTTAACTTGGAACAGCGTACACAACAGGGCATCATCCTGGGACTTTATTACTATCCTTTGGGTACAGAGTTGGCTGAACAATTTGATGATGGTTGGCGCTATGTGCTGATGCCTAACAAAAACTCTAACGAAACATCGTACTTGCAAGAGGAGCAAATCCAACCGCTCACACCAGAAGAATTATTCCACCAAATCACTGCTGAAATTGACTTTTACCAACAGCAGATAAATATTCTCAACCGTCAGTTAAGTGTATTAACTAAGGATGCAAACAATGGCTAAGGAAGTAAGGAGTTAGACCGTGAATAATAGGGAAAAAAGAGAAGGGTTAAAGGGAAATGGGAACATCCATATTTTAAAATACTTGCTCTGTACTGTATTGAGAAAAGTCTTTTCTCCTCCTTCCTTTACCCCTTACCCTTTCCCCTTTCCCCCTCCAATTCACACCTTTCTGATTAATACAAAAGCGTTCACCTAAAGGAATGCCATTACTTTAGATGAACGCACGGAAGTTTTTCTCCCGCTACAGATTTCTAATTATCACACACAAAGCATTAATCAATGAAACTTTCGCTGAGGTGAAATATGACTTAAGAAGTGGTGTTGAAATCAATATCTAAAATTTGGAAATTTAGTTAGGAGTCAATATGAATTTACCTTTGAATCAAAATGTTTTTATCGAGTCTCCCTCATTGAGAACTTCTGCACTTTCTAACCTTGATGATTCACGCGCAGAAATGGTTCTAAGCAAAGCCAAAGCAATAGTGTTCGCTGTCTGGGAGGGTAATGGTTGGGCGACTACTGGAATGATTGCAGAATATTTTTCAGTCACAGAATCCGCAGTCAAAGAAATCTACAGAGTTAATCACTCAGAATTCCAAGCTACAGAAACTAAAACCCTTACAGGTAAAGAGCTAAGGGATGCTCGACAGATGCTCTGTCTACCATCAAAAACATCCCAGGCGAGAGTTTTTTCGGCTCTTGGGGCGTTAAGAATCGCAATGATGTTACAGCAATCCACAATCGCAGCACAAGTTAGAACCATCATTTTAGACTTAGTTGCAGCCATTAAAAGTGTTCCCTCTCAAACTCATTCACCTATCCCAGCCCTCCCTCCAGTCGAGCAACGGCTACATACTTTTGTACAGGCAATGAAGACTTTAGCCGAACTCACCGGTGGCAGACTCAACCCTTACATGGAACAGAATTGCAAAGACTTCGCCGCCAATCTTCTAGCTGACTACAACAGACAGTCCCTTACCAGCACACAAGAAAAGTGGATGGGCGTGGTCAATTTTGCAGAGAGCGAACTTGGAAAAAAAGTCCCCCTGAGCGGCGCTCACTATCGCGGACACTTGGGCACATGGGTTCGCACGTTTTACCCACAGTTAGGCGATCGCCAAGAAACGCGATTGGTTAACGGTGTGCAACAGCCCATCTATGTCTACGCTTGCCACGATCCGGCTGTTGCGGCTGGGTTGACCAAAGCTATAGAAGAGTTCTTCGCTCACCCTAGCCCTGGTGCAGCGCTAAGGCAGGCGGGGGCTTTCGCTAGTAAGAAAGCTGTAGTTACTGCTTAATGGTCATTGGTCATTGGTCATTGGTCAAGCAGAGCGATCGCCAAGTAATCAAGAATTAAGACTTTTACAACAAAGGTAAATTTTACCTTGAGGGGAAAAGATATGGAACTCGGCTACTTCCAGAAAGATGTACTCATTGAAAAACTAGCTAAGAAATTCTACGCGATCCAAGGCTATGTAGTCCCCGAATCATATCGGATGCAATCAGCTACACATCCAGCAGAAAGAGCGTGTGTGGCTATGGCTATTTTTGCAATCGAAGAATTTGAATCTATCAAAGATGAAGGTTCAGATGAGGATGATGACGAATATGAAACTGATTGTTTATTCCCTGAATAACGTTCGTTGCCAGAGGTTTAATTGAAGCGCGAGTAATACACCTTCCTAAATATTTTCTTACAAATTACAAGATGGTTAAACGGATATGAAAGCCATAGTCACAGTAGTTGAAAAAATTTTATCTGAAGCTCACATTGATATTCCTGAAGGTTTAGCAGAACTAGGCATTAGACAGCACGTTGTAGACCATTACAACAGTGGCGAAATGCTTCCTTTACTGAATATTTTCCACGTTGATTTTGAATCTATGAGCGTTCACATTGGTAAAAAACTCCAAATCACTTGGCAACCTGGAAAGCCTTGGAGTTCAAAGCGTCCCTATTACTTTTGTCAACTTGGAAGATTTACTTTGACTCTGTTAACTGATACAGAGCAAAACTTAACTCGTACAGAAGTTTACTTTGGGCATCACAAGCAACTTATTTATACGTCAGAAAAAGAGATATCCAAAGAATTGGCAACAGTCGAACTCCAAAATTTCTTAAGCGGATTAGCTGTTGAACTTCAGACTTTAAGCCACATTGAATTTCCAGAACAAGTTTGAAAATAACAGGAGTTAAACATGAGACTAACAACATTAGAAGGTCAATACCAGTGCATCGTGATTGATCCTCCCTGGTTCTATCGGCTGAGAAATCAGGATAAAACTCACCGAAACCGCATTAACTATAAGCCGATGCACATAGGAGAAATACTGTTATTGCCTGTTCCAAACTTAAGCGATCGCACAGGGTCAGTTCTTTGGCTTTGGTTCACCAACAATCACATGATTGAAGCCGCACACTGCTTAGAAACATGGGGATTTGAACTCAAAACCATCCTGACTTGGGAAAAAGTTACCAAGGATAACACTAAAACACATCTAGGTGTCGGTCATTGGTTGCGGAATTCGACTGAACATTGCGCTTTGGCTGTTCGTGGGAATGTGAAGGCTTTTGCTGGACGGACACTCACAAACCAGTCAAGCATTTTACACTCACCCCGTCGTGAGCATTCACGTAAGCCCGAACAGTTTTTTGAACTTGTAGAAAAGCTGTGTCCTGATATGACCAAGCTGGAGATGTTCGCACGTTCGTCTAGAGTTGGCTGGGACTGTTGGGGGGATCAGACGGATCTGTTTGATCAGATTGGTGCAGAAATTGATAACGATACTTCATTGAGTGCTTAATTAACGCTAATTTCGGCACTCAACACTTGCTGAACCTTGAAAATCAAATATCAAACAATTCTAATTTTCTAGCGGTGTGTCATCGGCTGTCTGATAAATAGAACGCAATTCATCCACAGTATCTGCTGTTTCTATTGCTGACAAGATTGATTCCAGCAATCTGAAATCTTCAATTTTCTCAATTTCAGGTAATAAGTTTTGTCCAGGTGTTCCAAATTTGAGTTTTAATCCCAAAGCTATGCCTTTTAATAAAGATTCTATTCGAGCAATTCTTTCAAAACTAGTAACGTACTGCATACGCTGTTGTGCCTCCAATTGTTCGACTTCTCTTTTAAACTCTAGTTCTAAATCCAATGGTAACGTTAGCATCCAATCAATGAAAACTAAAAGGTTAACAACAGCCTCGCGTTCAAACCCTTGCTCATACAACCGACGCACTAAATTCAGTTTTGATTGTTTCCTTTGTGACCTATTACTGCGGGTTTGCACTGCTGCCAAGTGAGCCATTACCACCGTAGCAAAGGGGTTTCGACTGGCTTCTAGCTCCAACAACCTTTGTTTATAGTCTAGCAGCTTGATTACAGGAAACTGAAAATCAACCGTACAACCAAACAAATCGTACCCAAACTGCGATGGTCGCCAGTTGATGTTGTCATCTCCCAGTATCGCGCATGATGCAACAGAGCGATCGTAACGGTCAAAAATTCGATAGTTGTAGACAAACATCCGTTTAGGAAAATTGGTTTCCTCTTGACTTTGGATTTCTATATGAATCAACAGCCAAGATTCTTCGCCCCCAATGCGATAGATTTTCACCAATTTATCAATTAGTCGTTTTCCTAATTCAGCATCACGAACTACTTGCTGTAACTCTTGGTCTAGAAACTCGAAACCTCTACTCCAATCAATTTGAGTATGGGCTTGAGGAAAAAAGAATTGCATGAAGTCTTCAAAATACAACTGCAACATCTGCTTCCACGGGGAATCATATTCCGTTTGAGGTGTTTTATTAGTCATACTCAACTGTTCAATTTCAAGTTAATGAGAGAGAAGTAATCATGCCAACAAATATAGAATGGGCAAACTTAACAGATAATATCATCCGTGCCAAGCGAGGCGGTTGGTGGTGTCAAAAAATATCTGAAGGGTGTAAAAATTGCTATAGCGAAAAGCTGAATCAAAATTCTTTTTTTGGTGGGAATAAGCAACCCTACTCTGGGCAACCACCAGAGCTAGTGTTAGATACAGAAACTATTCGGAAATGGGGGTTCCAAAGGAAACCTAAAAAGCATTTCGTTTCTTCAATGACTGATGTTTTTGGTGAATGGATTCCACGTTCTTGGCAACATGAAATGCTGGACGGAATGTTCGTACTGGAGTTTGGACTAAAAGCTCAGGCTCAGAAAAAATTACTTAGAGAATCAGAGATAAACAAACAGACAATAGTACTGAACTGAAGACTAAAGAGTTTAAAGAAACGCAGTCAGTAGTAACACTGACTGCTGTAGAGTCAATGAATATAATCGATAAATCATTGATGTGATGATCCTGACACAATTAGAAGAATTTCGGCAAGCAATCTACGATTGTTTGGGTAAAGCGAAAGATGCCGTATTTGAACTAATGGATGCAGTATTGACCAGCCCAAGCATTCAATCATTTGTAAGCTTGTCCCAAAGTCCAGTATTTCGGAGGCAATGGCCGAGTATATATGCAGCACTGCATGATAGTCGCCCACAGAAAAGAAAACTGCTGAATTTACTGATAGAGGAGGTAAAAACAGAAGCACAACCATTTTTAGCAGGAGATCATACCTTTTGGCCAAGACCAGACGCCAAGACACTCAAGGAAAGAACTTTTCATGGGGAGAGAGGAGTTGGTGTAGGTATTGGACAAAGTTACAGTACGTTAGCCTGGATAC
This sequence comes from Nostoc sp. DedQUE04, assembly GCF_034530995.1. NCBI lineage: Bacteria > Bacillati > Cyanobacteriota > Cyanophyceae > Nostocales > Nostocaceae > Nostoc > Nostoc sp. DedQUE04. Next base: position 29,497 of record NZ_JAVRCA010000089.1, read on the forward strand.
CAGAGGCAGATGGTAGTTGGGCATTGCCATTAAGACATGAACGGATCACCACCTTTGAAACGCCAACGAGTAGGGCAGCATTTCAACTAAAACTTGTAAGTCGGCAGTTAGAAAAAAGACCACTTGCTGCTTATGACAGAGGTTACGGCAACGCTAAATTTGTGACAGCAACGGCGGATATCGAAGCGGATCTGCTACTAAGGTTAGCATCTAATCGATGTCTATGGGGTAAACCTACTGCCTATCAGGGTAGAGGTGCGCCACGTAAGCATGGTCACAAGTTTAAGCTCAACGACCCCGAAACATTGCCAGAGGCAGATGAGATTTTGACAGTAGAAGATCCAAAAGTTGGTCAAGTGAAACTAATGCGTTGGAGCAGATTTCATTTTCTTGAATCTCCAACTGGAGTTTAGACTAAGCAACAAAAAACGACCCAGCAAAGCTGAGTTGAAAA
>NZ_JAVRCA010000090.1:0-29773 GCF_034530995.1 Nostoc sp. DedQUE04
CTTTTCAACTCAGCTTTGCTGGGTCGTTTTTTGTTGCTTAGTCTAAACTCCAGTTAATAAAGAATATGCTTGTATATTGGTGAAATAAATATTCAATTAAAATTTTATCTATTGATACTATTTGTGTTTATTTGTTGAATTTATAACCTTAAGCGAATTAACGGATTTAGTCAGTTAAATTTACGATTATGATTGATAATATAGTTATTATAATAATTTTGGACAAGAGCTAAACTATGAATTTACAAGATTTTGAAGTCCAGTATCGTGAGGCTATGGCTGAGACTCTCAATGAATTGCAAACAGCAGTTTTGTTATTAGCGCAAGTACAACAGAAAATTTCAACAATCGGCAGTTCTGTACAAACTCTTAGTGAGTGCGTTGAAGAATTTATTGCTGGCCAAAAAGCAGAATAAAGACACACATAACAAAAAAATTATCTGTTGCGGCAAGTAAACTGTTCTTCAATTGCAAGAATGAGATCCTTGAGTTTTAAAGGTTTGACAAAATAGTTACGTGCGCCCAAACTCAGAGCTAGTTCTCGATCTGCTTTAAAAGCAAAGGCTGAAACCACAATGATAGGTATTTTTGACAAATCAGGTTTTTGCTGGACTTGTTTTAAGAGTGAATAACCGTCAACATCTGGCAATTTCAAGTCCAATAACATTAAATCTGGCTCGAATTTCTCTATGGTTGAGAAAAAAGCAGAACCTTCTGATAAACTTTGGACTTCATAACCACAGTAACTTAGATAGTCACTAAGTAACATCCGATTGAGGTAATGGTCTTCAACTAGTAAAATTCGTTTAACTTTGTGTGACTGCAATGGCTGATTTATATTGAGTAATTGTACTGTCATTGCTAACCTATTATCTGATTATCTTAATTAAAAGCTAGTCATTATTACCATAAACTAAAACAGTAGGGCATTTAAAGAGTGAAACAAATATAAATTGTACTTATGTAATCCAAATCAAAAATATCAATCAATTCAATTTAGCTGCACTACAATACTAAAATGATAGTATTATTAAATGTAGTTAAATCAAAAATTAATCTTTTTTTTACTAATTTTTTTTAATCTAGAATATTAAGTTAACTTCTGTTTTTACAAATTTAGTTGCCTAAATTTTATGAGTAAAACTACTTAAGTAATACTGTTACTAACATTATGGTAATAGCCCTTCCTCAAACCGTGAGGGTAAGCAATACTATTGTGCAAAATCCATATTATAAATAAATTAACTTTCTAGGGACATACAGATGTAGAATTTTGCAACCGATTTATTTGTTGCAAGTATTTTTAGAAATAGTATAACCTAGAAGATTAAATTTATTATAGCTGCAAGGAATTATTCATCAAAAAAGGGAGCTGTTAGCTCCCTTACTTATTTTTTGGAATGGAAACCGGAGTTTCAACCAGATACTTTTTTTAACTTGCGTTGTGTAACAAAGATACCAGCAACACCTAAAATCCCAAATACTACTGAGGGTTCTGGTACAGAGGATGGAGAGACATACTTAGGTGTTGACCAAGTATAAATTGCACTATAGGATACACCATCATCAGAAGCAGTAATACCGGATGCAGTGGGGTTAAAGCTATAGGCATAGTAAGTTTGACCACCAGTAACTACCTTAGCAATTTCACTAGCCGCAATTTCACCTTGATATGCATTTAATGCAGCTTGCAGAGTCAGTACATCTTTAAATGATGTGAGTTGAGAGATTTGACCTGGTAGCTGATTTTTGAGAGTATTCAGTTGAGAAATTTGACCTGGTAGTGTTTGATTTTTGAGAGTATTCAGTTGAGAAATTTGACCTGGTAGTGTTTGATTTTTGAGAGTATTCAGTTGAGAGATTTGACTTGTCAGTTGTTGCCTTTTTGTTTGATTGGCTGGAATATTAGGAATTGCGTTGAGTTGTGTTTGCAGTGTGGTAATCTGTCCTGGAATTGCGTTGAGTTGTGTTTGCAGTGTTGTAATCTGTCCTGGAATTGCGTTGAGTTGTGTTTGTAGTGTTGTAATCTGTCCTGGAATTGCGCTCAGTTGTGTTTGTAGTTGTGGAATTGAACTTTCAAGTTGTGAAAGGGTTGGTTGAGTTGTTTGTTGAGGAAACTGTGATTTAATTGCATTCCACTTTTCATCAACCTTAGTAGAAATAGTTGTTGCAAGTTTAGTCTTTACATCCAAGTGACCAACTAATTTCAGTTCCACACCGCCATTCTGACCGAATTGGAAACCACCAATGTTCGGATCTCCCATTCCCAAGGAGGGAAAATAACTAGTTATTAGTGATTTGCTGTCGGCTGAAAACCCGTTCCAAACTGATTGAAATGGTGTGTAGCTACTCAATAAATCGCCTAGCCATTGGGAACCAAAACTATTCCAGTCATTAGCAGTGACACTACTAACGGTGGCACTGTAGTTTCCTTTTGTGGCGGTGAAGCCAACGTTAGAATCTGGGGTTTCGCTACTATACCAAAGCTCAACGTTAGAACTGGAGTCGTTATCTGTCAAAGCTTTGATGGCAGCTTTAGTACCACCTTGGGCATTCCCTTTGATGAAAGTACCATTTGAGCCACCAGTGTAAGTGTTAATTTCTCCATTATTATCGAAACTAAAAGATGTAGCGTGTGCTGGAGCAGTGGCAAGAGCGCTCACACCAATAGCCATTGAGGCACCAATTATAAGTGTCTGAAAAGTCGTTTTCATTGTTTTCAAGTCTCTGTCAGTTTGGAAGTTAAGTTTTAAACTACTGTCGTTTTTAGGCTTGGGCTTTCTTGACCACAGATTTTTTGGCAATACAGATGCTTACCTGCATTGTTAGCCGTCTTTGGTATCTGAGGGTACAAACCCAGTTTAAGAAACGAGGAGACCTGATTGGGTAAAGTTAACGCTGATTATCAATAAAAAGATGAAGAATGTTTTGATAGTTTTATACGTTTAATTACGTATTTTATACTAATAAATATAGTTGCGAAAAGCACAGTGTAATCTTTTTCAGATCAGTACAATACGGTGATTATTAGGGATGTACAAATGTGCATTAGTGCCAACTAAAGCTGAAATCTCCTGACTGTATGAGTTTTGCCCTCACCCCCAGATATTCTCCCCATTTGGAACGGGGGAGGAAATTCTCCAGCTCACCTTCTCCCAAATTGGAAGAAAGGGTTAGGGGATGAGGGCAACTCTAAAACGTTTGCTAAACCTAACTTTTACCTGAAGTTGACACCAATGCACAAATGTGTGCCCTAGCGCGTGTTCCATTGATAGACTTTGCCGCCAAAAATCCTTGGCGTTCAGCTTGAGAAGAAATTTAATGAAGAAACTCAGCCATTCTTTCTACAGCAATTTCTAACAAAGGTGGCTCATGCACCAAGGCAAAACGGACATACCCTTCTCCAGATTTGCCAAAGCCAGCACCTGGAGAGACTGCTACACCAGTTTGTTTGACTAGCTGGGTACAAAATTCTACGGAGTTTTCACTCCAAGGTGAGGGCAATTTTGCCCAGATGTACATTGTGGCTTCGGGAGTGGGAACATTCCAGCCAATACGGTGTAAAGCATTGATGAAAGCATCACGCCGCCTCTGGAAGGCGATCGCAGCAGATTTTACGCCAGATTGAGGGCCAGTTAAGGCTGCGATCGCACCATTCAAAATTCCCCGATACTGGTTAAAATCAACGGCGGCTTTTACTTGGCGTAAGGCGTTAATTAACTGAGCATTACCGATGGCATAGCCAATGCGGAAGCCACCCATATTGTAGGACTTGGAAAGGGTGAAAAATTCAATCGAGACGCTTTTTTCTGGATCGGCTTGCAGAATTGAAGGGACTAGGGACTGGGTATTGGGTATTGGGTACTGGGGATTGGGTATTGGGGATTGGAAATTAATGATTCCCCTTGTCTCCTTGTCTCCTTGTCTCCCAGTCCCCAGTCCCCAGTCCCCACTCTCTCCAAATACCAAATCTACGTAGGGGAAATCGTGAACCAGCACGAGATTGTGTTGTTGGCAGAAGGCGACAGCTTCTTGGAAAAAAGATAAAGGTGCGATCGCAGCGGTGGGATTATGAGGATAACTTAATACCATCATCCGCGACTGGGCCAGAACTGGGGCAGGAATATCAGCAAAAACTGGTAAAAAACCATTTTCTGCCAGTAGTGGCATCGGGTAGATTTGACCGCTGGCTAGGTAGACTCCCCCCGCATGGGATGGATAACCTGGATCGAGCAACAGGGCAAAATCTCCTGGATTAAGTATTGCTAGGGGTAAATGGGCTGTGCCTTCTTGAGAACCAATTAAAGGTAGTACCTCAGTTTGAGGATCGACTTCGATCCCAAATTTTTGTTCGTACCAGTTGGCTGCGGCTTCGCGGAATCCAAGGGTACCGTTAAATAATAGATAACCGTGGGTACTGCGATCGCCAAGAGATTGGGCGATCGCCTCAAGAACGTGGGCTTCGGCTGGTAAATCGGAAGACCCCAAGGATAAATCAATTACCTCTCGGCCAGCGGCCAAAGCGACAGCCTTGGCTCTGTCCATATCAGCAAATACATTAGATTTTAGGGGTTGTAAGCGTTTTGCAAACTGTATGTTAGTCATTTGTCCTTTGTCATTTGTCCTTTGTCATTTGTCCTTTGTCCTTTGATCGAATGACCAATACTTCTCTACCAGAGGCTGCGCCAAGGGCAACGCTCAGTACAAGTGACCAATGACCAATGACTAATGACCAATGACTAATTACTATTTAAGTACGTATCTAAGAGTTCGAGTAATTTATCTTTGCCGATGACTCCCTCGGTGGATATCAAAACTTCCTGGCCTTGAAATAGTCTGAGGGCGGGTACACCTTCCACTTGATACTGCTTAACAGTCAGTGGATTGGGGTCAATTTCCATTTTAACGACTTTGAGGCGATCGCTATATTGGGTAGCAGCTGAGTTAATCAGGGGCGACATCAATTGACAAGGCCCACACCAGGAAGCCCAAAAATAAACTAATACAGGCTGCTCGGCTTTTAACACTTCGGTTTCAAACTCAGCATCGGTTATGGTGATTACAGCCTTACTCATTGCAGTCTCCATCAGGTGGCGATCGAAGTTGGCACACACAATACTTTATCCCAAAGTCGTCAATAGTCCATAGTTAATAATTTATAGTGATTAGGATTGTTAACTATTGACTAATGACGTAAAATCCCACAGCCAACAGGTGTGGGACTAGCTTAAATAAGTTTTCTGTCAATTTTACAGTTGATCCAATTGCTTGCGTAAGGAATCTAACTCAGCATCAACCACCTCATTAGATTTAGGAGCAGTGGCTTCTTGTTGCGGTGGCAGTTGGGCTTGATTTTGGGGAGCGGCAGGTGGTAGCATCTGGGCTTTCAAGGCTGCCAATTCATCATCAACATCGCTACTACCTTCCAATCGAGCAAATTGGCTTTCTAAATCAGCACCCGCTAACTCTCCTTGTGCCTGGGCCCTGGCTTCTTGCATCAAGACTTTTTCTTCCATCCGCTCGAAGGCAGACATTGCACTGCTGGTATTCATCCCACGCACCATGCCTTGGAGTTGCTCTTGGGCTTTGGCAGTGGTGATTCTCGCTCTGAGCATTTCTTTCTTGGTCTTAGCCTCAGAAATTTTGCTTTCCAGCTGGATTAAGTTACGCTTGAGGGTATCAACTTGGGTACTTTGGCCATCTAAACTAGCTTTGAGAGCTGTGCTGGTGTCAGTATAAGTCTTCTTCCGTTCTAGAGCTTGTCGTGCTAGGTTTTCATCACCTTTTTGCAGCGCTAGTTGGGCATTGCGTTGCCACTTATTGATTTCATTTTGGGCATCATTATACTGTTTTTCACTGCGTTTTTGGGCGGCGATCGCTTGGGCTACTCCCTGACGCAGCTGTACCAAGTCTTCCTGCATTTCCAGGATGGCTTGCTCTAGCATTTTTTCGGGGTCTTCGGCTTTGTTAACCAGATCGTTGAGGTTAGAACTAACTACTCGCTTAATGCGATCAAATAATCCCATAACTTTGTTTTTCCTTGTGTGATTTACGCTTTTTCTTGGACAGTTAGCTTTTTTACTTTTTTATAGCTACCTATTTCAATGTAATCTTTCCAGTTTGAATCAGTACCTCCTAACAACTCTTAATTGTTAAGATATCGCCAAACTGGGGTAATTAGTAGAACTTCAAGAATCCTGAGTTTTGGGTAACTGCTGTTGGGGAGGCTGCTCTGTCTTTTGGCTCTCCTCAGTTAGGATTTTGTGCTGTGTGTTTTCTGACTGCTTGAAAACCTGTACCTTCATCGCCGCCAATTCGGTATCTACATCATTAGATTCCAAAGAAGTAAATTGTGTTTCCAAGTCGTCGCTACTAAGTTGAGCTATGGCTTCTGATTGAGCTTCTATCTGTGAAACTTTTTCTTCCATGCGCTCAAAGGCACTCAGACTGCTAGTAGCAGAAACTCCACCGAGCATTTCTTGGAGGCGATAAGACGCTTCAGCAGAACGGGCGCGGGCAATATACATATCTTTTTTAGTTTTCGCCTCGGAAATTTTTAACTCTAGCGATCGCATATCCTTTTTTAGCCTAGCAACTATCTCGTTTTGCTGCTCTATCTGCGAAAAGAGGGCTGTAGTGGTTTCTTTATAGGCTTGGCGCTTGGTCAAAGCTTCACGTGCTAGAGGTTCATTGCCTTGTTGCAGCGCTAATTGGGCGCGGCGATACCATTCTTCTGTTTGAGATTGAGCGGCCGCTGCTTGTCGTTCGGTGCGTTTCTGGGTAGCGATCGCTTGTGCTACACCCTGCCGCAACTGCACCAGATTTTCCTGCATTTCCAGGACAGCTTGCTCCAAAATCTTTTCTGGATCTTCTGCACCACCGATCAAACTATTGAGATTAGCGCGAATCACCCGCAGGATACGCTTGATTAATTCCATATCGGCTCTCCAACGAAATCCAGTTCTGAGTGCTGTTAGCAGGGCGTTTAGCCCGTGCTGAGTAATGAATTTAGTTATAGAGTGCTGAGTGCCTAGTTAAAGTCCTGAGTATAGTAATATTTTTTGTCATAGGGTAGTTATGGAGTGCTGAGTGCCTAATAAAAGTTTTGAGTATAATATTTTTTGTTGTGGGGTCGCAAACAAACAATATTTTGTCTCTACCACTCAGCACGGGCTAAACCTTAGCTATCCGCTAACACAACTCAGCACTTATTGACTCAGGACTGTTATTTCATGGTATCGTAGATTTTTGCAATTCATAGTTACTGAACTCGTGCCTTGATTCCTTTCGCTTCTAACAGTTTCATCTGTTGTTTTACTTGCTCTTTAGTTTTAAAAGCACCCAGATAAATCAATTCTTTGTTAGGCGATAAATAAGCATCGGGAATTACCTGCCGTGCTGAGGCAAAAGCTGCGCCTTTATTATCTATCACTACATGATAAAACCCATCTGTTCCTAGTTTCATTTCTGCATCTGGTTTTGGTGAGGTTGCGATTGGCTTGGGCGAGGTTTTTGTCGGTGAAGTGGAAGGTAAAGAAAGAGGAGGCAAGGATTGTAGTCTCGGTACTGGTGCTAAGGCGATCGGGTTAGTCTGTTGGGCTGTATTGGGGTTAGACAATGCCCCTTGAGGATTTACGGGATTTTGGGGAACAACTGGATTGGGCACTACTGCGGGGGTTGGTTGGACTTTGGGTTTTAAGCCTACTACATCATTGGGATCTCTTACTTCAGGAAACTCTTCAGTAGCTAGATTGGGATATTTGGGTATAGATGTGCTTGGTGGTTGAATTTGAGGTTGGACATTACTCCCAACTTCCTCAGTATTTTCTGGTGTGGGAGAGGAGTTGCCGTTAAATAAGTTGCCTAAATTCCATTGTGGCAAGCTTTTGGGATTGAAGACTGCATAACCCAAGATCAGACTAGCCACCAATAGCAGCAACATGGAGCCAATACCCAAAGGTGATAGCAGACTGTCGCTAGAATTGCTTGGTTTCTTGGTTTCTGGTTGTTCTTCTGTCAGACTTCGCAGCAGTGCTTCACTAGATTCTAAATAGTCATCTGGGTGCTTGGGGCTATCATCTGTTTGCAAGTGATTTTCGCTTTTAGTATTTTTAACGATCGCTGGCACAATGCTGCTATTAAAGTTGGGTGGAGGTGGTGGAAGTTGAGTTTGTGTTTTAGCTGCATTGGCGGTGGAGGGCACATTAAGATTACTCAGTTCCTCAGTTTTTGCCGTAGTTGGTGCTGGGTTTATCTCAGTATTCACAGCTACAGATGCGGGTGAGACATCAATTTTTGCCGTAGCTGGCGCTGGATTCATCTCAGGATTCACGGGTACAGATGCAGGCGATACGTTGGTTTTAATTTCCGTTGCTGATGACTGAGTTGCGCCCAATATTGTCGAAATGGTAGTTAACGGTTGGGGTTGTTTGCTGATGTAACTTGCAACACGGGACTGCTTAGATGACACCAAACCAGTTCGCGTGCGTCGGTATCGAGCTAACTCTTGATCTAGCGGCACCTCTAAACTTGCTAGTGCTGCTGCTAGTACTGGTTTCAACCCAGGTGTTTTAGACGATTGATGAGTACTGGAGTCGTTCAGGGAGTTTTGAGTCATTGCCTTTTTGCCTCAAACGTAGATTACTGGAATCAACTTTTAGATAGATATATTTTGTGATAATAGTAGCGGAAATTATTTAAATAGATAGAGTGAGCATTGGGGAGGCAGTTGCTCCACTTGGGGTCTCCCCAAGTGGAGCAACTGCCGTCATTGGATATGGGGCATTGGGCACAAGAAACAGAGGGGCACAGGGGCAGAGGGGAAAGACTTACTGCAACTTCTCCTCGGTCACTGAGCGTAGCCGAAGTGCTGCCCCCCTGCTCCCCTGCTCCCTTGCTCCCCCACTTTCCAATCCCTACTCCCCACTTTGAATAATGTCGTTGAAATCAATTAATGATGTTTTAAGGATTCTGGAAAAGCAGTCGAAATGGCAGGAGCAACCATTTCAACGCCTGCTCAAGTGTTGGGCAGAAGTTGTTGGGCCAGTAGTTGCCGCAAATACTAGACCATTATCAATTCAGCGTGATGTTTTGTCGGTAGCAACTTCTAGTGCTGCTTGGGCGCAAAACCTGACTTTTGGTCGCACATCTCTACTTTTAAAGTTGAATAAAAAGCTGCCAACGCCTTTGGTTGATATTCGCTTCTCTACTGCTGGCTGGCAGAATCCGTCGGTGGAAAGAAAACAGCAACAAACGGTTTCGCCTCATGAGCATCCCAGTTACCTTGGCGATGAGATTAGCCGCCCTGATGATACACCCACCAAGGATGTAAATGCGGCTTTTGGACATTGGACAAAGATTGTGCGATCGCGATCGCATGGCTTACCCCTTTGTCCCCAGTGTCAATCTCCCACCCCTCCCGGTGAACTCCAGCGCTGGGAAGTCTGTTCTGTCTGTGCTGCTAAACAGTTTTCAAAGCAAAATAGTTGAGCGATTATTTGTTGAGCAGAGTTTATCCTGAAATAACTTGCTGTCATTACATCAAATCTTTCTGATTCTTGAGAAAAAGTATAATTTGCCGCTAAAATATGCCAAATGTGGTATGTAAAGCAGACTATTTATGTGAAATTCTATGCCTTAAGGATGGCTTAAGGAGGAATTTAAAAGGTTGAATAAATCAAAAGCTTTACTTTTACTCTTGATCCCTAATAAGTTTTAGACGATACGTATATGTAACTGCTTTAGGAATTATTTAAATATATAACAAGATTATAAAAATATCCTGAAGTTTATTTTTTACTTGGGATCGCTGAAACCTATGGAAAATAATGACTTTTTGGCTTTTCTCTGTCTTTATATATAGAAGCAGAATATAAAGATGAAATTCAGCCAGAAACAACACTAAAGATGAATCCGAATGAAACCCATTAAAGTTTTAGCATCTGCCTGTAGATATTGTCGTCATTACCAGCCAGAAGGTCGCCGTGGTGGAACGTGCCAGCAGTTGGGCGCACCAGTTCAAGCGACTTGGAAGGCTTGCTCTTTGGCGCTTCCACCTTTTGCACCTTCTTGGGAAACCTTAGAAGATGCTTGGGGTTTACCAGATGCATCTCCAGTTTTAACATCTTGTCAATCTTTAGCTTCAGATTTTGATAATGCTGCTCTTGCCCCTCTAGAGGAAATAGCTGCCTCCATATCTGAACAGGTAAAAACTAAAGCAGTGGTTATTTAGTCATCCATTATTACTGGACTGAGTTTGTAGTCTGCTTAAAATAAGATTTGTTTTTAAGATTTTTAGTGCTGTAAAAGTTGATATCTACAAAAATCGCACCTCATTTAAGGGGGGCGATTTTTGCAATTCTAAGGTAGCCAAGGAAAAGAGCGAAAATCTGGTGGACGCTTTTCGAGAAAGGCTTGTTTGCCCTCAGTTCCTTCTTCTGTCATGTAATAAAGTAGGGTGGCGTTGCCAGCGAGTTCTTGTAAACCAGCTTGTCCATCACAATCAGCGTTAAAAGCAGCTTTAAGACATCGAATTGCGATCGGACTTTTTTCTAAAATCTCTTGCGCCCATTGAATACCTTCGGCTTCTAGTTGTTCCACTGGAACGACGCAATTAATTAAACCCATTTCTAGAGCTTGTTGTGCATCATATTGGCGGCAGAGAAACCAAATTTCTCTAGCTTTTTTTTGCCCCACGATGCGGGCAAGATAGCTGGCTCCAAAACCACCGTCGAAACTGCCGACTTTCGGGCCCGTCTGTCCAAAAATGGCATTATCGGCAGCGATGGTAAGGTCGCAAATTAAGTGTAGGACGTGTCCACCACCGATCGCATATCCAGCCACTAAAGCAATCACCACTTTCGGCATCGAACGAATCAGCCGTTGTAAGTCCAGCACATTCAAGCGAGGGATGCCAGTATCATCCACATAACCCGCATGTCCCCGCACGCTTTGATCGCCACCAGAACAGAAGGCATATTTACCATCAGTGTGGGGGCCATAACCAGTAAATAGAACAACACCAATAGTAGTATCTTCACGAGCATTACAGAAAGCGTCGTACAGTTCAAAGACGGTTTCAGGACGAAAAGCATTGCGTTTATGGGGACGGTTGATGGTGATTTTCGCAATGCCATCAGTTTTTTGATACAGAATATCTTCGTAGGTTTTGGCAGTTTGCCAGTTAATTTGCATTGGTATGGAGTGCGCTGTTGCTTCAAGAATTTTATCGCGGACGTAGGGACAAGCGATACCTGCGGTAGGCTACGCCTACGCTAAAATTGGTGTCTCAAGCCTTTACAATCTGGTAATTGTCTGGGTGTTGAGGAATAAAAATGCGGCGCGACACCATTTTCTATAAATTATTTAAGCAATTTCCGGGTTTGCTGTTTGAATTAGTAGATGAACCACCTCCAGAAGCAGAAAATTACCAGTTTGAATCAGTTGAAGTGAAAGAAACGGCGTTTCGGATTGATGGAGTATTTTTACCTCCGCCTGATGCAGTTTCCAAAACCGTATTTTTTGCAGAAGTGCAGTTTCAGAAGGACGAAGACTTATATCACCGCTTCTTCAGCGAATTGTTTTTGTTTCTCTACCGCAACTCTATTCGTTACGATGACTGGTTTGGTGTAATAATTTTTGCTTCTCGCAGCCTAGAACCTTCTAACTCAACAATTCACCGCGCTTTGTTGGAAAGTGGCCAAGTCAGGCGGGTTTATCTGGATAAGTTGGGGGATTTGCGAGAACAACCTTTGGGATTGGGTTTGATGTTGCTGACAAATGTTACTTCTGAAACCGAAGCAATGGAAGGGGCGCGGTTTTTGTTAGAGCAAGCACGGCAACAGTCGGAGCAAGCGATAATTGATTTAGTGACGACGATTATTGTCTACAAGTTTTCTAAGCTTAGTCGAGAGGAGATTGCAACGATGTTGGGACTGAATTTGGAAGAACCACGGGCGATTCGGGAAGCGAAGGAAGAAGGACGAGAGGAAGAAGCGCGATCGCTCATCTTAAGACTATTAAACCGACGGGTGGGTGAGTTTCCTGAGTCGCTTCAGCGCCAGATTCAGGTGTTGTCGCTAGAACAGTTAGAAGCTTTAGGTGACGCTTTGTTGGATTTCTCTACTCTTGCTGATTTGGAAGGGTGGTTACAAAGTCAACAAAGCGGGTAAGTTTCACGTAGGGGAAAAGGGCGATCGCACTCCGTAAAATAATGATGGCTACAAATAAAGTTTCCCGAAGTGAAGAAGCATTTGCAGACACGCGGGTATATTATAAGCGGTGGAAGAAAAAGTGCGATCGCTCATTTTACTTCTATCTCAGAAGCTCGATCGTCTAATTCTCCTAGTGCAGAAATAATCACAGGAGGTCTATCAGGAAATTCTGCTACAAGTTTTAGCTCTCCTCCCATAGCCTTTACATAACTACGCAATGTAGAAAGAAGGAGGTCAGTACGTTTTTCCAGCCTAGAGACACTATCTTGGCGAATCCCTAATAGTTCTGCCATAGATTCCTGAGTTAACTTTCTGGCTTTTCTAATGTCTTGAAGTGTCATGTTTTCAGCAATAAGCTCTTGAGCGCGAGCTTGAATTTTTGCTCGACGTGCTGGTGGGAGTTTTTCCATTACATCGCTCAGTTTTGTTGTCATAACTTCATTCTCCTTTTTCTTTGAGTTCATCAAGATGAGAGTCAAATCGTGCATCTGCTTTTGCAATCAGTTGCTTGTAAAATCTTTTTTCACTTATCCCTGCTTTGTTTCCAGCTATAAGTAATATTGCTTTCTTCTCTGGATCGAAAGCAAAAGCTACTCGCCATACACCATCGTCTGCATAAAAACGAAGTTCTTTCATATTTTTATGTCGAGAGCCTTTAAGTGTATCAACATGAGGTCTTCGCAGGAGAGGGCCTTCGGATTCAAGCAATTTGGCGTGTGCAAGGATTTCGTCCTGTACTTCTGTTGTTAATTCATAGAATTCAGGTAGAAATTTATCATGAAATGAAATTTCCCATGTCATGAGTTGATTATGGATTAAAATCCATATTGATTCAAGTCCCTTTTATAAACAATATTTGTTCAGCTAGTTTATTTTATATAAATTGATACACCAGATAAAATGAGCCAACTAAGAATAGATAAGCAAGAACGGTAAAATTGATGAACTCATCAAAAGATAGCCAAAAACATTATCCTAATATCGACGAGAATACTTACTCTAGAATATTGGAACTGTCTAAGGTAGGAGATGCTTATACAGAGCAAAAAGAATTTGTAAAAGCGATTGAAAGCTATCATCAAGCTTTTGATTTGATACCCGAACCATTTGAAGCCTATATAGCATCAACTTGGTTGTTAACTGCTATTGGCGAATCATATTTATTCATGGGTGACTATGAAAAAGCACGTCATGCACTTCAAGAAGCTATGTATTGTCCAGATGCAATTGGAAATCCCTATATTCATCTAAAACTAGGACAAGCTCAATTGGAACTAAAAAATTTTGAGCGTGCTCAAGAGGAGCTAGCTAGGGCTTATATTATAGAAGGCAAGGCTATTTTTGAAAATGAAGATTTAAAATATTATGAATATTTGAAAACATTTATTCGAGAAGTTGAGTAGTGCAAGCGCGTCTAAAGCATCTCACTGAATATCCACTCCAAACTTACATAAATTTTCCTGTCGCCACTTTGCATCTTTTTTACGATTTGTCTGCAACTCTAAAACCCGAATTCCTGTATTTGGAAGTAGGTTGAATCTTTGTTGTAACTGTTCCCAAGAAGTAATCAATTCATGCTGAACATTATAAGTAGCGCACAACTGAGCAAAATCAATATCCTGGGGAGTGCCAAAAAACTCTTCAAATGGTGGCTCAAACTTGGCAATGGGTAACATTTCAAAAATTCCACCGCCATTGTTGTTAATTAACACAATCGTGAGATGTCCGACAAACTTATTGCGGATTAAAAAACCATTGGTGTCATGCAACAGAGCTAAATCTCCCGTTAACATCACACTACTTTGCTGGCGATGAGCAATTCCTAATGCTGTGGATAATGTGCCATCTATGCCATTTGCACCCCGGTTAAAGTACGATCGCACTCCTAAATTATTTGGTTTCCAGAAATATTCCACATCCCGCACAGGCATACTATTGGCAATAAATAGAGGCGTTTCTGGCGGTAAAATCTGAGAAATTAACCAAGCTGCTTTACTCTCAATAATTTCATCTATTTTCCCCATCGTCTGGTCAACCACTAACCTAACCTTCGCTTCTGCATTACACCATTCCTGCACATAATCTGAGGATAAAGATAAATTTCTCTCCTCTACTTTTATTCCTTCTACAGATATTCGTAAATGCGTCGTTCTCCCGTGCAAAGGGTCGAGGTTTTGGTCGCTAGGGTCAATTACCCAGCGTCGCGGTTGAGTTGCATCTATCCAGTTACGTAGTTCTTTACTCGTAGGCATTTCACCTACCTGAATCACCATTTCCGGCGCTAGCTGCTTTGCTAGTTGCTGATTTCGCAAAATCAGGTCATAAGTGGAAATCAAATAAGGGTTGAGTTCGGCATAATTTCTGACTGGGGAGAGTCCCTCTGCTAGCACAGGCCATTTGAGAGTTTGGGAAAGGTGCGCGATCGCTCTACAATATTCCTCTGGTTGCTGTGGTTGGGCAACACCTGCGATAATAATGCCGCGATCGCATTCTTTCCATTCTTTGGGAATGGGGAATGGGGCATAGGGTATGGGGCATGGGTTTGCTATTCCTGCGAAAAAGTCTTCTGATTCTAACTGCGATCGCAAATAACTCAAGTCGGTTCCATCAGGAACAGGCGCTAAGGGATCGCGAAAGGGAATATTCAAATGTACTGGCCCCTTTGTAGGAGTTTGCGCCCTTTCCCAGCTATGAATTACTGTTTGTCGCAGATAAGCTAGCATTCCCAGATCGGCACAGGGTAAGGCTAACTCCGTTTGCCAATTTGGGTAGTTTCCATATAATCTCAATTGATCTACAGTTTGCCCAGAGTGACAATCTCGCAATTCTGGGGGTCTATCGGTGGTTAATATCAACAATGGGACGCGACTATACGAGGCTTCAATGACTGCTGAATAAAAATTTGCTCCTGCTGTACCAGAAGTGCAAACTAGCACCACAGCACGTCCGGTTGCTTTAGCTTGTCCCAAAGCAAAAAAGGCGGCGGAACGTTCATCAAGAATGGAAATCGCTTCAATCTCAGGTGCTTGTTGAGCAAAGGCGATCGCTAAGGGTGTAGAGCGCGATCCCGGACAAATAATAGCACAAGTCAATCCCAACCGCTTTAAGGTCTCTGTTAAAATATAAGCCCAAAGTTGATTAACATTCGTATAAGCGATCGGCATTAAATCAAACATAGCTATAAAACAATCTTAAATTTTAGATTTTGTCTAGGGAAATTCAATTTAAAATCCATCAATGCGGTGTTGAGTTCCATCACCGCCACGCGAGTTTCTGGGAAAGAAAATCTCCAAGCAAACTTGCTGAACTTTCTACAAAATGCACAATTTGCTCTCAAACTTTTATGGACTGCATTCATTTAACGGGAATTCGCGGCTATGGCTACACTGGGTATCTACCAGAAGAACAGGTGCTAGGACAATGGTTTGAGGTGGATGTGAGGTTATGGTTGGATATCTCCACAGCGGCCAAGACTGACGCGATCGAAGACACTTTAGATTATCGCAGCGTCATTAGCTTGACACAACATCTGATCAAAACGTCTAAATTTGTTTTGGTGGAGAAATTGGTAACAACGATCGCAGATTCTATCCTCCAAGAGTGCGATCGTGTAACAAAAGTCCAAGTCACTCTCAGCAAACCTGCCGCACCTATTCCAGACTTTGGTGGCAGAATTAGCATTGAACTGACTAAAATCAAGTCCAACCTTTAATTCACAAAATGTGTTTTTTTGCAATATCTATCAGCCAGCAAAGAACAGGGGGTTTACGTGGATTTTGGAAGTGTCTCACAATAAGAATCTTTCCTGCCATTGGCACCAGTACCTATTGATTAACAAAAAACTAAAAAATACCGCGAACGGCTGATGAACATTTAACTTACATATTTTTAGAGGAGAGGAATTGTGATTAAGTATTAACCAGAAGCTATAGGGCTAGTATTTTATTTTTAAAATACGCTTAGTGGCGTGGCAAGGCTAAAATAGTGCATTAAAAATATCTCAGCTATTGATATGTCAGACACATAACTATTTTTATATTGCACATATTTAGGCTTACCATGCTATTACAATACAATAATACTGAGATATTTTTAATTATGGTTGTTAAATGAATATTTCTAAGTAATACGAGTTTACTGTTCATTAAATATTTCAGATAGCTTAAACTCTAATCTAGAACTCCTCTGATATGATATAAAAGCTATTTGTAGGTAAAGCAGCATCAAACTTTTTAATCACAGATTAAGATTAATTATTAATAATTAAATTAATGTAGATTAATATATTACATCCAAGACACTCTAGATTTTTTTAATTATATTAAAGTAATATCCTGTGATTTTATGAAAAATTTTTCTTGATTAATTTGTATATAGATATTATACTTAGTATTTATACTTTCCCAATAGAATTATTGTATACATTTTAAAATCAGTTTTTGAGTGCTTGATAATTGCATTCTAATTTTGATTTGATGTTAGTAGCATCATATTAGCTACATAAATTAATCAAAATTAGCTTTGATAATCATATATAGCAATCCTAAATGAGATCCAAACAAATATGTTCCCTGTTAAGAGTTCCCTGTTTCCTGCCTCAAAGGGTAGTTTGTAAATCAAATAGGATTTCTATAAATTTCTGGAGATTAATAATATGATGCTATTTACTCATTAGTCAGTATTAATATCAAGTAAGAATACAGGATAGTTAGAGATTGTTTATGAGAAGATAAGCACTTTTGACTTGAGTTGACACTGACAACAAGAATCTGAACTTTAGCAAACAGGTTATCGTAACATGTTCGCCCGCAAAATCTTAATTGTTGAGGATGAAAAAAATCTAGCCTCAAATATTAGAAAAAGTTTGCAAAAATTAGGTTATTTAGTATCAGAAATAACTGAATCTGGTGAGGAGGCAATAAAAAAGGTAGCAGAAAATCATCCACATTTAGTATTAATTGATATCTGTCTAGCTGGAGAAATAGACGGTTTTCACGTAGCTGATATTATTCAGAATCACTTTCATGTGCCTGTAGTATATCTAACGGAGTATTCGGAATATAAAAGATTACATAAAAATCAGCTAAGTGAGCCTTTTAGTTACATAGCCAAACCATTTATTGAAAGTGATTTACATTTTGTGATTGAAATGACACTGTACAAACATCAGAGCAAAAAAATATTATACGAAGAAAAACAGAGGTTGATGGCAATTATTAATAGTATGGGCTGTGCGGTGATTGTTACCTATGCAAATGGTTGTATTGAAATGATGAATCCCATAGCAGAACTAATCACTGGTTGGAAGCAAAGTGAAGCGTTGGGGAAAGATTTAATAGAAGTCGTTAATTTAGTTAATAAAGATGTAGGAGAAAAAATTGAAAATTTAGCTACTTATGTAATCGAAGCAGGTGAAATTTTCAATTTACCAGAAAACTGTACATTGATTACTAAAGATGGTAAAGAAATAGCGATTGGAGATAATGTTGCACCTATCCGCGATCGAGATGGCAATATTACTGGCGCGGTTTTAGTGTTTCAAGACATCACTAAACGTAAGCAGACAGAGGCACAACTGATCCGCAATGCATTTTATGATGGGCTAACAGAATTACCGAATCGTGTTTTATTTTTAGATCGGCTCAGACAAACTATTGAACGTAGCAAACGCAGAAGCGACTATTATTTTGCAGTTTTATTTTTAGATTTAGATGGCTTCAAAGAGATTAACGATCGCTTTGGGCATGGAATAGGGGATGATTTTTTAGTAGCGATCGCTAGACGTTTAGAGTCATGCTTACGTAGTGGCGATACTGTAGCACGATTTGGTGGTGATGAGTTTACTGTTCTTTTGGAGGATATTAAAGACATTACCGATGCTACCAATGTTGCCAAACGTATTCAAGACTCCTTAAGATTGCCAGTTAACCTGAATGGATATCAATTATCTGCTACAGCTAGCATTGGTATTACTTGGAATTTTAGTAATTATGAGGAGCCTGCAACTCTACTGCGGGATGCCGATATTGCGATGTACCAAGCTAAACGGCAGGGAAAAGCTACTTATGCCATATTTAGTTAAGGATGGAATATGATACTCTAGCGGCTACTAAGGTTATCATACACAACCGAGAAGCCCCATAATTCTGTCATGGAAAAAACCGAAAAACAGAAAATGCTCGCAGGCGAATTATATCTGGCCGAAGATCCAGAATTGGCTGCCGAAAAGAACCTAGCCAGTCGTCTGTTGCGAAAGTACAATTCTACAACCGAAGAACAGCAAGAGCAACGGCAGCAAATTTTGCAAGAATTATTTGGAAAAATCGGTCAAAAAGTAGCAATTGTGCCACCCTTTCACTGTGACTATGGCAGTAATATTTTTGCTGGTGACAAATTGTATATGAACTATGGCTGTGTAATTTTAGACTGTAATACAGTTCACATTGGTGAAAATGTTTTGTGCGCTCCTTATGTGCAAATTTATACTGCTTATCATCCTATAGATCCAGAAATTCGTCTTTCTGATAGAGAATTAGCTGCCCCAATTAACATTGGTAATAATGTCTGGATTGGTGGCAATGCAATTATTTGTCCAGGCGTAACTATTGGTGATAACACAACCATTGGTGCTGGTAGTGTAGTTGTCAAAGATATACCTGAGAATGTTGTCGCTGCTGGCAATCCTTGCCGCGTCATTCGGTATTTATCCTAGGTTTAAAATTTATAACCTCTAGCAATCCAATAGAGCCAGTCTGCGATCGCGTCTTGAGTTTCACTGTCAGCATCAATGGCTGCTATTTCAGATAATTTTGCAGAATATACATCATCATCCTTACCATTAATGTAAGCCACTTCTACATACATATCTTTCAAGCACTCATCATCTGGGGCCATTCCCAGTACTTCCACTTGTTTCTCCTCGACAGCACCTGATTTGCGTCCCTTCTTAGTCCATGTAGCCATAAAGGGAAAATTCAGAGTCTCTTCAAGGTAGTAGTACCAACCCATAGCTCGGTCTTCTTTGTCTTCAGCATCTACAACAATCTCTGTTTTAATGCGATGCTCTCGGTTTTCGTCGGCTTCAACACTAGGCATAAGATAACACTTTGCGTATAATTCATTTTGATAATACTACCAAAATGTTTCTAAAATCATACTTAAATATATCTATGATGTCCGCTTAATTACTTATTAACCTCCCAAAACCCCACCCTTTAATCCCCTCTTTGCAAACTCTTAGGGGCGGGTGGGGTGAAATGGCTGTGGGAATCATAACTAATTATCTGTAAATGATATAAACTCTACAAAAAAACCGCTTGTCATTGACAAGCGGTTTTCTAGTTATTGTTCTTAAGGGGAACTTATTCGTTGCACTAAGATAGATGCAAAATTTTTCAGAAATTAAACAAGTCTCAAATCTGGATAATTTGCTAACACATCATCAGATGTGAGGGTATCATTTTCAGCTTGAGGAGTCCAAAGAACTTCAATTGCTAGAAGCTTGTCGCTAGGGATACTACCAATTTGCCGCAAAGCTTGGCGCAAATCATCAGCACTATTGATAGCTGTGGGGATGTCAAACTTACCTAGTGTCGCCGCCAGCAAGGTGACAACAATGTATTCGCCAGGGCCTTCGGTAAATAGGCGGGTGGGATTGTCGAGTTCGCCAGCCGGAGGTAAAGCATCTTTAGCAAGGGCTGCTCTTAGCTGGTTGTTGACATTAGAAAGAGTTTCTTCGCTAAACTTGCTGCGTTCTGCCAGTGACAGCCGATTAAACTGACTTTCAGCTGAATTTAAACTGGCTTGTTGAGTGCCACCGCCTGCATATACAAAGTATTCTGGATGGCGGAGTAAAGCTAGACTGGCTTCTTGGAGAATTTCTGCTCTGCCTTCGGGGGTGTTAGTATCAGCAGTTTCAGCAATGTGGTTGAGTTCATTTTGCAATTCACGCGCTTGAGCTAACAAACCTACTTGCAAACGAGTTACAGAAACAGGAGAGTTACTGCTGTAATCTGCTTCTGGTGTTTCACCGCTAGAGACGCGGCGGAAAGTTTGCAATAAGAAATTAGCGATCGCAAAGAAAATTAAGATGCTAAATAGACCACCAAATCCTCCGCCAATACCCCAGAAGGGAAGTAGGAAGGGAAAGCCAAAGCCACCACCAAAACCACCACCATAACCACCACCGGGATAGTAGCCGCCCCCGCCAGGAGGTGCATAAGTACGCGGTGTATAGGTGCGGCTAGAAGGTGCTCTAAAGGAGCCACCACCGATGCGACCTCCACTGCGGGCTGCTAAGGCGCCGTCAGCGTGACCAAGAGCCAAAGCTAACACCAAGCTTAGGGCTAAGAAGGTTTTTAACAGCGGTTTGATGGTTTGTTGTAGTTTTTTACGCATAAGACAATCGCTTGAAAAACGAAATTATTATTTATGATTTCTCCCGATGGTGGGAGCAGTCTTGCAGGATGTTGCTAACGCTAGCCCGTAACAAGCAAGTTTGTAGCATTCACGTAGTATTACCTTTTCGAGGCTACATATTCAATTTACCGCGTCTTATCTTGGGTAAGTAGCGATCGCAGGGGGGATTTCTCGACTGGGGAACCGTACCGGAAGACATGTTTATCCTCACAGAAATTGCGATGTCTATGATGCGCTACGTCTACGGGCAATGGTTTGCTATGCCTCGGACTAGTTTCAGACTACAGTTTTGAATTATACAGATGATTTGAATTTTTAGTGATTATTTTGACTAATTTTTTAATCCTTCACTGAATAAGTAGTACTACTTCTGAACTTATTACAGGATTTACGCAACTGGCATATCATATTATTTTCAGTTCGTAGTGTTCGCGTAGCGTCTCGCAGAGAGGACTTTAGTCTTCAAAATAAGGGCTAGAGCCGCTTACTACAAACTACAAATCCGATTTTTTTGTGACTTGCGTAAGTCCTATTATTACTCAATATTTAGCACGGGCAAAACGCCTAGCTACCACCGACAGCACTCATTAATACATTTGGAGGCTGATAATTTACGTGTACGTAGAAAGCTAGTAAGTGTCTGTAATCCTTATAATTTTTCACAATAGACATAATGTTGCAACTAAGTAGCTATAAAATTTTTGGCATTTTGGCACATCTACTTTAAGTGTTTAGGATATTTTATTGAACGTAGCTAAATTTCGGAATTTTCACAGCAGATGTTTACTGAGCATTTTCGCTACAAGTGTTAGCTTTGATTTTTTGTTCATTATGCACAGAAACTCTCAAAGAATGAGAAATTTGCAACAAAAATAAAATCAACACAACAAAAAAACAATCTTTTTGGCTAATCTTCTAAAATAGGCTTCAAATTTGTCTACCAAATTCGTTTTAAAAGAAATAAAATAATAATGATGGCTTTGAAAGTAATTCTAATTGTAAATATTAAAAACTATTTGAAATATAGTCATCAATTTTATTATGGAACATATTTCTCAACTAACAGCCGAAATCAGAGATAAAGCTGCATACCCAGATATCCTAGTCATATCCCGGATCTTTCTGCCGAAAGAAGCTGTAATTGGGGAATATATCTACAATCGTTGTCTGCAAGATCCAGAACGAATAATTGTACTGGCAGCTAGTTGCTCAGGAGATCGAGTATTTGATAAGAGTCAACAGTTTCCTGTGTATCGCTGGTATTATCCTAAATATTGGGGTAGTGGCTATGTGGGAAATATCCTCAAACCTTTGGTCAATATCGTCTGCTCATTTGTTCTAGCAATTAAACTCTATTTTCGCTATCACTATCGTTATATAGAGTGGGGCCACGGCTATGATTTTCCTTCACTGTTGCTATTGAGCTATTTGTTACCTATTCGCTTTTTTATCTATCTGCACGGCAACGATCTTCTTTGCACTTTACACAATCCCGTGCTGCGATCGCTATTTAAATTAACACTTCATAGAGCCGAAGGCATTGTTTGTAACAGTTCTTATACAAGAGATTACCTCAGAACTGCTTTCCGATTAAATACTCCTACCCACGTCATTAACCCCGTAATCAGACCAGAAAAATTTGGTAATAATGTAGCCAGTCCCAGTAGCCTTGATGATTTACGGGTTCGCGTGCGTCAGGCATACAACATTCCTGATTCAGCAATAGTGATTCTCTCCATCGGCAGACTAGTAAAACATAAAGGTTTCGACCGAGTAATTGATAACATCCCAATATTGCTAACTTTTGGGGTTGATGTCCACTATATACTCTGCGGGCAAGGGCCAAGTGAGTCAGAACTGAAATCTCTAGCGCATCGTTTGCGAGTAGATAAGCGCGTCCACTTTGCCGGATATGTGCCAGAGCGAGAATTAGCAGGTTATTATGCAGCTTGCGACATATTTGCCATGCTGACTTTATCAGATACTAAACCTAATAATATGGAAGGTTTTGGTATGGCTTATTTAGAAGCAAGTTACTTCGGTAAGCCGATAATTGCCCCTCGTTTAGGTGGTGTTCTAGATACAGTTCAGCATGAAGAAAATGGGATACTCGTTAATCCCAATTCTGGTTATGAAGTTTTTCAAGCTTTCAATCGGTTGTGCAAAGACCAACAATTACGCGAGCAACTCGGTCGTAAAGGTAAAGAATTAGCCAAGCGTAAAACTCTCCATCGCTCGCTTTATAAAGCAGATGGAAAAAATGCAATTTTGTAAAATGATTTTATTAACTGACCCCGATTGAATTATCAAATTCAAAAAATATCAAAAAGGGCAATTTACTATAAGTCATGTTTCTGCATAACCTTTAACAAATTGCTTCGCAAAAGAGCAAGATTTCATTGTAAAATCTCGCTTGTGATGCGATTAAATGTGCAATGAAGAATATCTGGTTTAACATAGAGCAATTCCTTCGGCGTTACACAAAGCACCGAATGCAATCTTTCGTGTTTACAGTCATTGGATGTCTTGCTGTAGTTAGTGTGATTACCTTTGGGGCAATGTATGTTGTGGCTCAACCTGCTTCAACTTCATCTGAACGTCCTGCTGTGAAAGCGCCAAATTTCGGGCGACACTTTCAAGAATTTGAGCGTGAAGGCTCTATCTTGATTTACGACTCAAAAAACAACCGCACCTACGAACACAATCCTCAACGTAATGCAACTGCGATCGCTCCAGCTTCAACCTTCAAAATTTTTAACGCGCTGGTGGCATTAGAAACAGGTGTAGTTCCTGATGATGTGGCAGTTCTCACTTGGGATGGAATTCACCGAGACATTGATGCCTGGAATCATGATACAAATTTGCGTCAAGCCTTTAAGGATTCAACTGTTTGGTTCTATCAAGTATTGGCACGTAGGGCTGGATATGAACGGATGCAGCAATTTATTAATAAAGTAGGCTACGGAAACCGTCAGATTGGCACTGTCGCAGACATCGATCGTTTTTGGTTACAACCGCAGCTATTGCAAATTACACCCAAACAGCAAATTAAGTTTTTGCAACGGTTATATCAAGGCGATTTGCCTTTCTCGCAACGGACAATAAATCTTGTCAAAGACATTATGGTACGCGAACAAACTCCAGACTATACACTGCGAGGAAAAACGGGATGGTTAACCAGTACTAAACCAAATGTTGGTTGGTTTGTGGGTTATTTAGAGCAAAACAAAAACGTCTACTTTTTCGCCACAACCCTTGATATGCAAAAATCGGAAGATGCACCCGCCCGCATTGAGATTACACGACGTAGCCTCAAGGATTTGGGCTTGCTGGCTCAAATCAACTAACCACCACCAACAATAGTTACCACTTCTAAGCGATCGCCTGGTTGCACTTTTGTTTGCGGCCAAAATTGTCGGTGTAAAATTTCGCCGTTATACTCCACAGCTACCAATCGGGGGTTAAAACCCAACTGTTGGAGTAAGTCGGGTAAAGAAGTTTGAAATGAGCAGCTATGGGTTTCCCCATTCACCTGAATCGTAATCTCATTAGACATAATATGTGTGTGGGGCATTGGAAATTGGGCATTGGGCATTGGAAATTGGGTATTGGTTACTCACTTTGGGCAAATGACAAATGACAAATGACAAATGACTCTTTTAAATTTCTGGCTTAATGCGATTTAGTTGGGAGAGCAAATATTGCGTTACTAGGGTAGGCTGTTCGGCTTGCATGAGCGATCGCACCACTGCTACACGTTCGGCTCCAGCATCGATCGCATCATTGATATTATTGGCATCTATTCCCCCAATCGCAAACCAGGGAATTGAGCAATTTTTGGCTGCATAGCTGACATATTCTAGCCCTGTTGCTGCCTTACCTACTTTCGTGGGAGTTTCATAAACTGGCCCCACGCCAATGTAATCTACATTTTCAGCAATTGCTGCTTGCATTTCTTCTTTATTTGTGGTAGAAAGACCGATCAGACGTTGCGAACCGAGTAATTGCCGAGCAACAGCAATAGGCATATCTTGTTGTCCCAGATGCACCCCATCGGCATCGACAGCTAAAGCTACATCCACGCGATCGTTAACAATAAACAAAGCACCGTAGATGTGGCATAACCGCCGTAATTTTCTCGCTTGTTCCAGACGCAAAGAATCATCGGCGGTTTTGTCGCGGTATTGTAAAAGTGTTAATCCGCCTTTGAGTGCAGCTTCGACAGTGTTCAACAAATTTTCACTAGGGGAAGTCACAAGATACAAACGCGATCGCCACAACAATTGATGGCGCTGATGACCCATTAAACTACTTTCTAGGGTATAAACCTGATAGCGCATCTGCTTACAAGCTTTAGCCATACTTGGTTGGTAAAGCTTGCTGTATTCTTCCAACACCCGTAATGCTTCTTCTATCCGACAAAAGTTAGCTTGCAAGACCGATTTTATACTAGCTCGTTGTTCTTCTTGAGGATGGGTTAACTCAGTTCCAGGATCGCCTGGTGTATCTCGCGCCGCCCGTAATTCTGGAGTATGCCACTTGGCTACCTCTTGTCGCAGCCGTTTGCATTCCAGAGCCAACTGGGCATTGTTCAAACCAAATCGGCACCATTCCTCGATAATTCGCAAACCCTCACGAGCGCGGTCTAAATTGGCATCTAAAATGCGGTAAACAACTTGCTGTGTTTGCTCTTTTTGGCTGTATGGCTCGACCATTACAACAACCCCATTAGTGCTTTCATCGAAGTGTGAATTATCATAAGTCCTAGTAACCATAAGTTAAATAAGATTGCTTTTTTTTACTAATTTTTGCGGAATCTACGCAAAATAACGTAGTAGTGAGGGTTACGGTAAATTATCCCATGTTCCTATAGACAGTGATAAGGGTAGTTTGAGGCTACAGTTTCGCACTGAGCTTAGTCAAGTGTTTTACGATAGACAACGAGCTTACAAAAGACTAGCAAAAGGGAATACACCAGAAAATCTACAATAGATATGTAGCAATCCGAAGGACTTCCAAATAAAAAAAATATCCAATTAATTCTTGTGGGGTGGGTAACATGATGTTACGTCTCTACAAGGATTTTGGATAACACATATTTAATTTCACTTTTATATCTATTAAATAAATGATATAGGCACAATTCATGAATTTTGCCCACAAATTATTTTGGGCAACGCACAATTAATTTCTGGAGATGTCTAATATCATTTATTACTATGTATTAAATATCGCCACTCGGTCAATATATGAGTAATATTATCGACATAATACTCTCTAGGGAGTATAAGAATTTATGATTACTTATAAGGAGTGGTGTTAAATATGATTCTTCCTCGTATGTTTACTGAGTACCATAGAGTAGATGTTTTGTTTGCAAAGCTGAAGTTTCTGAAATCAGCAAGGCTTTTATTTTTTAGTTTTTCAGTATTATCTTTTATTCTAGGGATGGGGGCGGCAAGTATAGCGTTTCTGGGTATCAGCCAGGATAGTGCGTTAGCGCAGCTCGCCGTTGGCAAAGCCTCTCGTAGAGAAAGCATCGCTCAGATTCCATCGACACCAAATTCAGCACCTCTGAATCAGAAAACACCTTCTCAAGCTAATGTGCTATTTGTCAATCCTGGTGTTGGAGATGACAAGGCAAGCAATGGCAGCGAATCCGCTCCTGTAAAAACTATTACCCATGCATTGCGATTAGCTAACGCCAATACTGTAATTATGCTCTCTACTGGCACTTATAGCGCCGAGACAGGAGAGGAATTTCCCTTAATATTGAAACCGGGTATTTCAATTCAAGGCAACCCCAGCAATCAAGGTAAGGAGATTATCATTCAGGGAGGCGGTGATTACCTGAGTCGAAGCTTTGGCGGCCAAAACGTCACAATTGTCGGGGCAAACCAAGCCTTGCTCACAGGGGTAACAGTGACGAACTCTAATCCTCGTGGTTACGGTTTATGGATTGAATCTAGCAATCCGGTAGTCGCAGAAAATACTTTTACTGGCAGTACTCAAGATGGAATTTCCGTCAGTGGTAATGCCGCACCTACCATTAGTAAGAATTACTTCGATCGCAATGGAGCCAATGGCATCACAATTGCTGGTAACTCTAGTCCGCAAGTGAAAGAAAATGTCTTTCAGCAAACAGGTTTTGGGATTAATATTGCTCAAAATGCTGCTCCTATAGTCATAGGTAATCAAATTCAAAACAATAGATCGGGAATTATCGTACAAGCAAATGCCCGCCCGATTTTGCGGAATAATTCTATTCAAGATAATAAAGAAGATGGTTTAGTCGCGATCGCTCAAGCAATGCCAGATTTGGGTAGTGCATCCGAACCTGGGGGTAATACATTTCAAAATAATGGCCGCCACGACATTAACGCCAGCGCTGCTAAACAGGTGATTTCTGCTGCTGGTAATAACCTTGTGAGCGATCGCATCATTGGTAAGGTAGATATTAACGGTACAACAGCACTAGCAACCCCAAATTCTCAACCAGTTCCCAACAACGTATTACGACAAATACCACCAAGTGGAGAAATCACCTTCTCGGCTCCAGAAATCTCTGAAACTACTAATGGGCAAACCAGCAACAGTATTTCAGCAAATAATCCTGTTTCTGGGCAATTAAACAGTCAACTGCTGCCATTAATGCCAGCCAATAATGTACCGCCTTCCTTGCCTATATCCAAACAACCACCGACTTCTAGAGTCGCCGGATTTCCTACTCCTAGCAGCTTGTCAGGTAGACAAATACCAATTAACGCACAGCCACCTGATACACCACAGTTAAATTACGTGCGGATCGATCCTAATACCATTGAGTTTACTGCCCCTGAGTCCCCATCCAATTCAGTTGCACAGCCACCAGTTGCAAGTATAAGGAATCAAACACAACAGCCATTACCAATACTAGAAACTGCTGCCCCAGGTGCTTCAGAACTTTTACCACTTCCCAATCCCAATATCCCCATTGTTAATACTCGCAATCTACAAACAAGTTCTGCAAGTATTCCCTATGGTGGTAACTCTGCAACACAATTTGGTGTACGTTATCGCGTAGTAGTGCCACTTACAACCGATCGGGATCGAGATTTAGTGCGATCGCTTGCTCCTGGTGCGTTTCTCACAGTTTGGGATGGTCAAAGAGTTATGCAAGCAGGAGTATTTAGCAGTGAATATAACGCTAAAGAAATGCTTAAAACACTCTCTAGTAAAGGTTTAAGAGCCATTATGGAACCGTTGAATTGAGTAGGGTATGGGGCATGGGGCAAAAGAGGCGGAGGATACTTTCACGCTTCGATCGCCCCTGAATTCAAATAGCATAGAACCAGATAACCACAAAACCGCACTATGACTCCACAACTCGAAGCTGCGATCGCTGCCATCCAACTGCTCTCATCTACAGAACGTCAACAACTGCTGCAAATCCTTACCCAAAGCAATTCATCCTCACACTCTCAAACCGATCTTAAAAATCTCAGTAATCAGTTTTGGCAAAATACCACGCTCAAGCAGTTACTCGCCACCCAGACCCCTATTACCGTTCATAGCCTCAAATATCTCGCTGCTGACTTTTGGCCTGAAGAAGACTCGATCGAGGATTTTCTCACTTTCCTGCGACAGCAGCGCCAAAAGGCGATCTAACTAAACTGCCATGAGTCTTCTCCTCATTGATACTGATATCGCTTCCTTCATCCTCAAAGGTAGTGATTATGCCGACCCTTACTTGCCACTTTTGAGTGGTCAGGAATTGGCACTGTCATTCATGACCGTCGCTGAACTGTTTCAGTGGGCAATTTTGCGTCAGTGGGGCGATCGTCGCCCCACACAGCTAGAACAATACCTGTCGAATTACCTGATCGTTCCAGTCGATCAATCTCTTTGTCGAGAATGGGCACAGGTTCGTGCCAATCGACAAAGCGCGGGACGACCAATATCTCCACAAGATGCTTGGATTGCTGCAACGGCTCTACGCTACGACTTACCGCTAGTAACTCACAATATCAAAGACTTCCTAGAAATTCCCAATCTCCGGCTTATTACCCCTTCACGTTAATACTGCATTTGTATTCTTACTTCTTGACAACTTGTATTTATTCGTTTGTTGCAGTCAGTCTAGCAAATATGAAGGTCAGATCCTTTTTATTGTCATTGGCGATCGCGGGTCAAAATGAAATCAATCGACTTGAGAGAGCGATCGCTTTTCTAATGTGGAGAAGGCATCGCTTTTTTAGTCATCATCATTCATTTTTCTGCTTAAGCTAAGTATTAAGCTTAATTTGATACTTTATTCTCTCTTCATTTTTCAGTGGAATTTATAATTGACAAAGGCAATGTTATCCTAACTTGTCACGAATGAACCGATTTAATTTTATTCAATAGTAAGAGGTATGGAACCGACCATCGAGCAACTTAAAGCATTCTTTGACTTTTGCGTTCGGGCTAGTAATTTGTTTAGAGATATAGCATTGGTTAGATTTGATCAGAGGATAAGCCGAATCGTGATTTTGATAGGCGAAACCATCCAAATAGAAATTCTTAGTAATGGGGAGAACATTATCCGATGACAGACTATTTAACTCTTAATGAGCAAGAATTAAGACAATATGTGATATCAAACCCCCAGGATGAGGAGGCATTTCAGCATTACCTCAGCATCATAAGAGCGAAACCGGGGGTAGTGGTCAGCACTCCAGAACAATTAGAGGCTGAGTTAAAACGGCGTATTAATCAAGCTAGTTAACATGAAACCCGTTACTGACATTCCAGTAACGGGGTTTTTTCAATTTATACCAATTCAATTAATGATTGCAACACATTCTTTTTTCAAATTGGTATTAGCAGCTTGACTCAATGTGAATTTTGGGACTTGCCTTTATTCAGCAACGCCGATATTCTCGCGATCGCACACCCTTATATCTGCGCTGATTTGGCGACTTGCGTCTGGATACAGCAGGCTCAGTTTTTTCTGTTTTACCAACTTTCGGTGATTGGCGATCGCCTTCGCCGTAAATCGGGTTAAGGCAAGAAAACTCATCATCTAATACCTCAAAACGACTTTGAAGTACCTCAAAACGACTTTCAGGTACCTCAAAACGACTTTGAAGTACCTCAAAACGACTTTGAAGTACCTCAAAACG
>NZ_JAVRCA010000091.1:0-29694 GCF_034530995.1 Nostoc sp. DedQUE04
ATTCGTAATTCGTAATTCGTAATTCGTAATTCGTAATTCGTAATTCGTAATTCGTTAAAAAAATATATCCCTCTCCATTAGCGAAGAGGGGTTAGGATTTACTTACATCCTAAAGACTTGCGAGTTTCCACACCAGTTTTAGAATTCACACCACTTGCGTTAACACAAAGCTTTTTCACTTGTATTCCATCTAAAATTGCATTCGTAAAATCAGTACCTGTGATATCCACGCCATCAAAAGTAGAACGCAGCATCATTGCATCGGTCAACAGTGCATCACTTAAATCAGCATCCTTAAACCTTGTTAGATAGGCTATGCCTTCACTAAAATCAGCACCATGCAGATTTACTCCCTCCAATACGCTACCGTTAAATACGCCACCACGTAAGTCAGCATTGCTAAAGTTAGCATTCTCTAATTTGAGATTGGTAAACTCAGTACCAATCAAACTTTGGCCAGAGTAATCCTTGCCCTTGAGTTCATCATTACCCACAGAACGGGTAATACTAGAAGAACTTGCAGCTTGCGCCGATAGGGGAAACAAAAAAAGAACCATAGCTAAGACAAAGCTAGCTAGCAGTTGCCAATATTTCATAATCTCTTCTTAATAAATCTCAACACTTCTACTATTAACTATTAAACCTTACAGAAGGGGACAAAGGGGATGGGGGGACAAGGGGACAAGGAGGACAGAGAATAAACCATGCCCAATGCCCTAATTCGATATACAAAACTGTAAAACCAGAAAGCATCTCGTAGGATGATAGATGTTGAGGTGCGATCGCAATAATTAACTGTGGCTAATCAAGAAGACAACGCCCAATTTCCGGCGCGAACTCCTTTATATCAATTGGGTGTAGAACTCAAAGCACGCCTTACCAGCTTTGGCGGCTGGGAAATGCCTGTGCAATTTAGTGGAATTAGCCGCGAACACGAGGCTGTAAGAAATACAGCCGGAATGTTCGATATTTCCCACATGGGCAAATTTACCCTCCAAGGTAAAAACCTGATTTCCCAACTCCAGCCACTAGTACCTTCCGACTTGAGTCGTTTGCAAGCTGGTCAAGCACAATACACCGTATTGTTAAATCCCCAAGCGGGAATTATTGACGACATCATTGTTTATTATCAAGGTGAAGACACCAGTGGTACACAAAAGGCATTCATCATAGTCAATGCGGCAACTTCTGGTAAAGATAAAGCATGGCTATTGCAACACCTTGACTTGGATAAAGTGCAATTCCAAGACCTTTCACCAGATAAAGTCTTAATTGCCGTCCAAGGGCCAAAAGCGATTAAATATCTCCAGCCATTAGTGCAAGAAGACTTGCAACCAATCAAAGCCTTTGGACATTTAGAAGCAACTCTACTAGGTAAACCTGCCTTTTTGGCCCGCACGGGTTATACCGGAGAAGATGGCTTTGAGGTGATGTTAGACCCGGATGTGGGAGTAGAATTGTGGCAAACTCTCCATAAAAGTGGTGTTATTCCCTGTGGACTCGGTGCGAGAGACACTCTGCGCCTAGAAGCAGCGATGGCACTTTACGGACAAGATATCGATGACATCACCACACCCTTAGAAGCAGGTTTGGGGTGGCTAGTTCATTTAGATACCAAAGGCGATTTTATTGGTCGGGAAGTTTTAGCAGAGCAAAAAGCCAAGGGAGTGCATCGCCGATTGGTAGGTTTGCAAACCCAAGGACGCAACATTGCCCGTCATGGCTATCAAGTGTTATCCACAGGTAAAGTTGTGGGAGAAGTTACTAGTGGCACCCTGTCACCTACACTTGGTTATCCTGTTGCATTAGGCTACGTTCCGACCCAGCTAGCAACTGTTGGTCAGCAGCTAGAAATCGAAATTCGCGGCAAAGTTTATCCAGCAGTTGTAGTTAAACGTCCCTTTTATCGGTCAAAAAATCGTGTTGCCAACTGATAAGCGCTGAGGTTTTTGAGGAATAATGTGTTGTGAGTTATTCAATCTACAGTCAGGTTCATTACCAAATATGGCTTGGATAACTATTGAGGCAATAATTTTTTTAATAAGGGAGAGGAAGTGATATGTCTTTTGAATATCCTCAAGATTTCAGATACCTGGATTCTCATGAATACGTGCGAATAGATGGTGAAATTGCCACCATTGGCATTACTGAGTTTGCCGTACATGAATTGGGTGATATCGTCTTTTTGGAACTACCAGAAATTGGCGATGCTCTTACTAGGGGAGAAAACTTTGGCACAATTGAATCAGTGAAAGCCGTTGAGGAACTTAATTCACCAGTAACAGGCACAGTTATAGAACGCAATGAAGCCTTAATTAGTTCTCCCGAAGAAGTGTCAGAAGACCCCTACGGGGAAGGGTGGTTTTTGAAAGTGCGCGTCAATGACCCTGGCGAAGTTGAAGATGCCTTGACAGCAGATGAGTATCGCGCCCAAGTAGAAGGGGAGTAAAAGTGCTGTTAGCGGATAGCTAGGGTTTAGCCCGTGCTGATTGCTGAATGAAAGAGTAAGGGAGTAGGTGAGTGGAGAAGCTAATTAATAATTACTCTTATTCACCTATCCAATATCTTCCGAATTCCCAGTCCCCAGCCCCCAGTTTAAGAGTATTTATTGCAAAATATGAAATAGTACCATCTGGAGAGTAATTTGTGGTATTGAACGCCCCTATTCTCAAGTCTCATGAGCAGCAAGTGCTGGACGAAAAAAGTCAAAATTTCAGTAGTTTTGTGCCAAGACACATTGGCCCTAACTCCGATGATATTCAGCAAATGCTTAAGGTTTTGGGGTTTCCCAGCCTGGATGCCCTAATCCACCAAACAGTTCCACAGGGAATTCGGCTGAAGCAACCGCTAAAGTTACCAGCAGCAGAGAGTGAATATGCAGCACTGGCATCGTTAAAAAAAGTTGCTGCCAAAAATCAGGTTTTCCGTTCATACATTGGTATGGGCTATTACGACAGTATTACCCCACCTGTGATTGGGCGTAATATCCTAGAAAACCCTGGTTGGTATACTGCCTACACTCCTTATCAGCCAGAAATTGCTCAAGGGCGACTAGAAGCGCTGCTGAATTTTCAAACCCTGATTATTGACCTCACAGGTTTGGAAATTGCCAATGCTTCGTTACTTGATGAAGCCACAGCCGCAGCTGAAGCAATGAGCCTAAGCTATGGTGTCTCTAAAAATCAGGCAGATGCCTATTTTGTCTCTCGTGATTGCCATCCCCAAACTATCGACGTGTTGCAAACACGTGCTAAACCATTGGGGATTAAGATTATTGTTGGCGATCATCAAGCATTTGATTTCGATCGACCAATTTTTGGCGCTGTTCTGCAATACCCTGCAAGTGATGGCACTATTTACGACTACCGCGCTTTTATCGAAAAAGCCCATGCTAAGGGTGCATTGGTGACGGTAGCAGCAGATCCTTTAAGTTTAACTTTACTTACCCCTCCTGGGGAGTTTGGCGCTGATATTGCTGTCGGAAGCACTCAGCGGTTCGGTATTCCTTTGGGGTTTGGGGGGCCTCATGCGGCATATTTTGCTACGAAGGAAGAGTATAAGCGGCTAGTTCCAGGGCGAATTGTGGGTGTATCAAAAGATGCCCAAGGTAAGCCTGCATTACGTCTCGCCTTGCAAACCCGCGAACAGCACATCCGCCGCGAAAAAGCTACTAGTAATATCTGTACTGCACAGGTGCTACTGGCGGTAATGGCAAGTATGTACGCGGTTTATCATGGGCCAGATGGACTTAAGACAATAGCTCAGAGGATACATTCCCTGACTTTGATTTTGGCAGAGTGGTTGCAGCGACTAGGTTACAGTATCAGTTCTAAACCTTTCTTTGATACGCTACAAGTCGAGTTAGGAACTAAACCTCTGCAAGAAATTTTACAAGCTGCTGAAGCCTGTCAAATTAACCTGCGTATTTTTGATACATCTACTGTTGGTATCTCGGTGGACGAGACTACCACATTGGATGATGTGCGAGATATATGCCAAATTTTTGCAGGGACAGATGAGCTACCGTTTGTTTTAAATGTGCAAGAGATGGAATGGATAACTCAGCAATCAGGTTTAAGCGGTGAACCATTTAGCCGTCAAAGCACTTATCTTACCCATCCTGTATTTAACCGCTATCACTCAGAAACTGAGTTGTTGCGTTATCTGCACAAACTTGAAAGCAAGGACTTGTCGCTAACGACATCGATGATTCCCTTGGGTTCTTGCACAATGAAGTTGAATGCGACAGCTGAGATGATTCCGGTAAGTTGGGAGGAATTTGGCAAGATTCATCCATTTGCCCCAGCGTCGCAAACGCAAGGTTATCAAATCCTATTCCAGCAACTTGAGGCATGGTTAGCTGAAATTACCGGGTTTGCGGGAATTTCTTTACAACCAAATGCTGGTTCTCAGGGCGAATATGCTGGACTTTTAGTAATTCGTCAATATCACGAAAATCGAGGCGAAGCACATCGCAATGTTTGTTTGATTCCCACCTCCGCACACGGAACAAATCCAGCAAGTGCCGTGATGTGTGGGATGAAGGTAGTGGCGGTTGCCTGTGACTCACAAGGTAATATTGATGTTGCTGACTTGAAGGCGAAGGCAGAAAAACACAGCAATGAATTAGCCGCCTTAATGGTGACATATCCCTCAACTCACGGTGTCTTTGAGGAGCCAATTCAGGAAATCTGCGCTGTTGTTCACAGTCATGGTGGACAGGTTTACATGGATGGGGCAAATATGAACGCCCAAGTGGGAATTTGCCGTCCTGGAGATATTGGCGCGGATGTGTGTCACTTGAATCTGCACAAAACTTTCTGTATTCCTCATGGTGGCGGTGGCCCCGGTATGGGGCCCATTGGCGTTGCATCTCATCTTGTGCCTTTTCTACCCGGACATCCTGTTGTTACTATCAACGACTCAACTCAGCACTCACATATTGGTGCTGTGGCGGCTGCGCCTTGGGGTAGTGCGAGTATCTTGGTGATTTCTTGGATGTACATCGCCATGATGGGTGCAGATGGTTTAACCCAAGCTACTAAGGTGGCGATTCTCAACGCTAACTACATTGCCAAGAAACTGGAATCATACTATCCGGTTTTGTATCAGGGGAAAAATGGTTTAGTTGCCCATGAATGTATTTTAGATTTACGATCGCTCAAAAAATCGGCTGCGATCGAAATCGATGATGTTGCCAAGCGTCTGATCGATTACGGTTTCCATGCGCCGACTGTCTCCTGGCCTGTAGGGGGTACAATCATGGTGGAACCTACAGAAAGTGAATCTAAGCAAGAGTTGGATCGTTTCTGTGATGCGTTGATTTCTATTCGTCAAGAAATTGCCGAAATAGAAGTTGGCAAGGTGGATATCCAAGATAATCTTTTGAAGAACGCACCCCACACTGCCGAAAGTTTAATTACCGGAGAATGGCAGCATCCCTATTCTCGCGAACAAGCTGCCTATCCCGCGCCTTGGACACGCGAATATAAATTCTGGCCAGCTGTCGGTCGCATTGATGCAGCCTTTGGCGATCGCAATTTTGTTTGTTCTTGTCTGCCAATGGATGCTTATTAAACTGAATTAGGGGCGCACAGCTAGCTGTGCGCCCTACGATAGATTATTTTTTTCGCTGGAATTTTTAAAATTGCGATCGCGTTGCTTTAATTAACTTACGTTGTCCAATAAAATCGCAGTTGACGAAGGCGATCGCTGCTGGTTAATTTGCAGTGGAATATTTTCTTGCACGAGTTGCCAAAAATGTTTAATGGGAGGAATTTGCAGACGATCTTGAGTTGTCACCATAACTACCCGTCGAGTCAAACTGGAACCATCTGCTAAACCATTAGTATTATTACTGGCTAAAGAACGAATCGCCAGGGTAGGGTCAAGATGTGCTTCCAGTAATGCTGATTGAGGTAGCAAAGCTATCAATTTCCCTTGGCGCACAATTCCCCGGAAGGCATCTAGGGTATTTACCTCTAAAGCCGACTGGAGTGTGGCTTCCATCCGCTCAAATTTATCTTGTATTAAGCGTTGCATCCCATAACCATCTTTAAAAACCACTTGGGGATAACGAATTAGCTCCGACCAAGGGACGCATTCATATTGTGCGAGGGGATGATTGGCTGCGGTTAAAACTTCTATAGGTTCATCATAAAGTACTTCTACCACCATTTCTCTACTGGTGGTTAAAAAACGATTATTCATCACAATTGCTAAATCTACCAATCCATCTTTGAGAACTTTCAGGGCGCGATCGCTTCCCAATGAAGTCACCCGCAATTGCACATCTGGATAATCATGACAAAATTTTTGCAACACTGGTGGTAAGTAAGATCCACAGAGAGAGTGAATCACGGCAATGCAAAGCTCTGGTTGCTTTCCAGCGATTAAATCGGCTAATTCTTCTGTAGCAGTCTGCCACTCTTGACAAATTTTGCGAACGCGAGGTAACAAACGTTCGCCTCCTAGTGTCAGTTTGGCATGAGTGCTTCTGTGAAACAGTTCTATCCCCAAATCTGCTTCTAATGCTTGGATTTGGCGACTAATCGTCGATTGGGTAACACCAGATGTTCGCGCTGCTTGTTGAAAGCTGCCGGTTTGGGCGATCGCTAGAAAGGCTTGCAACTGCTCTAGGCGCATTTTTATGTAGCCTGAATTACATTGATCAGTTTTATAAAGTTAACGGATTTTTATCCACAATTTAGTAGAGTTTGTTACAGCTTTTTTTCTCTGATTGACATTTAAGTAAATCAGGTTTGACTGCCTTTGTCGTCAATGATGCGCTTTGCATCGATTTTTTCGGTAAATTTCGCCCAAAAAATAATTGACTATTTTGTACTGAAATAATATGAATTTTTAGATAATATTTTTAACGGTATCGTTCTGAGCCATTCTCTTGTGATTACAGAAGCTGATAGTTGAACTGTAGCCAACTATCAGTATTTCACTTCATCATTATGCGACAGGTTATATAGCGGTTTTTAATTGACATAAAGTAATCATTTCAACTTCGCATCTCAATTACCTGAATGTTACTGTTGGTCAAATTGGTTTTGTACAACTTACGGATACAGCTGCGATCGCGTCATATTTCCAAAAGATGTAGAGGGCACAACCTATGGCTGTGCCCTCCTAGAGGCTACGGTGTATACACAAATCTGAAATAGCTGAAAAACCCAAGGTTTTACCCCACCCTAACCCTCCCCGTATGTATTGGGGAGGGAACTAGATTTTCCTGTTTCCCCCCTTTACAAGGGGGGATTAAGGGGGGTAATTCACACTTTAACCTAGAGTGTGGTGAATACTATCTAGAGCGAGAACCTGTTACTTCATCGGGATCTCTATAAGCCCGGACTTTTTCGCGATTACGCAGTCCAGCTAAACCAGCTAGACCAAGTAAACCTAGCCAACCAAAATTGAAACCGCGATCGCTAGTTCTTTCGGAAGCTGCGACACCTGTATTTCTGTTAGTACCTGTGGCATCAGTGCCAGTGCCTGTTGTTCCACTACCTGTGGTATCAGTACCCGTTGTTCCGCTGCCTGTAGTTCCACTACCTGTAGCATCAGTGCCTGTAGTTCCACTACCTGTGGCATCAGTGCCTGTTGTTCCACCACCCGTTGTTCCACTACCTGTAGTTCCACTACCTGTGGCATCAGTGCCTGTTGTTCCAGTGCCTGTTGTCCCAGTTCCACTGCCCGTTGTCCCAGTTCCACTGCCTGTTGTCCCAGTACCTGTAGTTCCAGTACCTAAACCAGTGCCTGTTGTCCCAGTTCCAGTGCCTGTTGTCCCGGTTCCACTGCCCGTTGTCCCAGTTCCAGTCCCTGTTGTGCCAGTACCTGTAGTTCCAGTTCCAGTACCTAAGCCACTGCCTGTTGTCCCGGTTCCAGTGCCTGTTGTCCCAGTTCCACTGCCCGTTGTCCCAGTTCCAGTACCTAAGCCACTGCCTGATGTCCCAGTTCCAGTGCCTGTTGTTCCAGTGCCTGTAGCTCCAGTTCCAGTACCTGAGCCAGTGCTACCACTGGAGCTTCCGCTACCGGAGCTTCCACTGCCGGCACTTCCGCCACCAGAGCCTCCACTGCCGGAACCTCCACTTTGGGCAGAAACTAAAGTAGGTAAGGATACAGAAGCGAAACTGATGGCAAATAGAGTAGCTAAAACAGCTTTAGATAAATTGAAAGGCTTCATGCTTATGGTTCCTTTTATGTTCTAGATTTGTATCGTTGATTGATTTACAAAAGCAATGTTGTCTCTTCAATCCACTGCTAAATTAAGTAAATTATGGCGAGGCAGATTGCAGAGTATTTTACTTAACTTCTTCTGGAAAAGTTGAAAGGATTTGAAAATACCACCAACAACTTATTCTTTGTCACATTAAGCAAAATAACTCATAATCAGTAATTACTACTTTAGGATTAAGAATTCACGAACAAAATCGCTTGTTCAAATTTAGAAAATAAATATTATTACACTTACTTTCTATCTATCCTATTTTTACTAATTACTTATTGTGAATCATTTTGTTACTGTTAGATAGCATAAGTGTTAGTTTTTCGCCGGACTTCTACCATAAGAGTAAAATCACTTATATCCCAGGAATTAATTTGGCATTCAAGTTAGGTTAGTTTATATAGGACTCCGATTTTATTTCTGAAAACATACTGAGACTGAAAAGCCTGTTATATCGGGGTTTTAACTGAAATCTTGTTCAAAAATCAGATATGAGTTCTATAAGTGTGAGAAAACTCCACATTATAGAATAGAGTTTGTAATTAGATAAACAGACTAACCTAAGAAGTACAAGCGATCGCTAAGTTAAACAGGATTTTCACCTGAATAAATATAATTACTTTTTTTACATTAGCTTTTAGTTATTTTGATATAAAGGAACTAAAAACTCTATACAGCCAGATGCTGCTTGCAGTTGAGACTCTATTAAGAATACTTCACAATCTTATTTCACCTGAAAACTTATAACTTCATACTCCAGATGTGTCTTACTTTAGACTTAAGGAATACTTTTATTATCAGTTCAATAGGATGGCATAAATAATTAAAGGTTTGTAATAAGGATTTTAATCTTCTCTTATCTAAAAGAGGCAGCACCCTAAGCGTAGCTATGCCGCAGACTTTACGAGACGCTACGCGATTAAAAGTTGACGCTGAAATTTACCATTCGGCTAAAGCGATCGCTATTCCTTGTTTTAAATCTGGTGTGATTGCGTCATTATTCGCTAACTGCTGCAATTGTTGATGTGTGGCTTCCTCATTCAGATTTTTCAGTGCTGCGATCGCATGTAGTCTCACCGATGCATTAGGATCGGCTAACAGGGAAATCAATGGTTCAATTGCCTGCATTTCGCCTAACTGTCCTAAAGATAAAGCGATCGCACTTTTGATGCTAGCAACCTCTGGGGCCGGATGTGGCGATCGCAGTATTTGCAGTAAGATTTCTACCGCTGGTGTAGTTAACTCCGGTTTTTGCACTCGTCCCAAAACTGTGACAATTTCTTGCCACACTGTCTCGGATGTACTTTGATTCAGTGCTGTTTGCAAATATTCCAAACTCAATAATGTTCCCACCCAACTTAAAGCGCGGATGGTTTCTAATTGCAGCGTTATCGGTGTCTGAGGTGAAATCAGCAAATCAAATAAGTATTTAGCAGCCTCATCACTACCAATCCGAGAAAGGGTAACTGCGGCTGCACAACAAACATCAAGGTTAAAGTCGTAAAGTTTGGGTTGCAGTCTCGTTATTAAATCTAATGCTTGATGTAAATCGGGGCGAAAACCTAAACCAAGCACTGCTGCACGCCTCACTGTGGCAGCGGGATCGTCCAAAGCTTTTAACAATACTGGCGGTACGCGTTCGTCATGAAAACTGCTGAGGGCTTCAATTGCGGCGGCGCGGATTGCTGCTTGTGGATCTTGCACTACACTCAACAGCGGCGTGATGGTTTCTGGTTGCCGAATACAACAAAGCGATCGCACTGCTAACAATCGTGTATTTTCATCTAATAGAAGTTCAGTTAGTGAAGCAATCGCAACAGTACCCATTTGTCCCAGTGCTGTAGATGCGATCGCTTTGAGTTCTTCATCCTCATCATTTTTCAACAATTCAACTATTGACGCGATGGCTTCTGGGTGTTTAAATTCGCCCAAAGTCCTTGCCGCATACCAGCGTAATTCGTCTTCTGCGTCTTCATCTTCTAATATTTCAACCAGAGGTGGGATAGCAATATTACCAAAGTGAATCAACACTTTGGTAATTTCCCATCGTTGCTGAAAATCCCCCATCTCTAAGATGGAAAGTGTTAATTTCAGAAGATATTCTCGATTTTTAACTATTTCTGGATCTTCCGAGTCTGCCCCTAAAACTAATTGTTGCAAATATTGAATTAGTGATGACCAATCAGCGGCATTATGTGCTGCCTCGGCTTGTACCAAAAGCTGTTTGATATTACTCACAATATCTTGCTTGAATTATCAATTTTTTACCTCCTGCTCCCTGCCTCCACTAGCTAGGCTTAACTACAACCGAATTGCCCTCAATCTTAGCGCCGTAAGTTTTTAGAGGGTCGGTTGCTGGGCCTTTTTGCACTTTACCATCGGCTCCATATTCCGAACCATGACAGGGACAAGCGAATTTTTTGGCATCTGCTTTCCATGCTACAGTGCAACCTGCATGAGTACAAGTAGGGTCAACAGCAGTTAGATTGCCAGCTTTAGATGTGCCGACTACCAGCACAGGCCCGGCAGGTGAGTTTTTTACCAGCAATTGACCTGTTTTATCTAAATCTGCTGATGTACCTACTGTTTGCCAATCTTTAGATGCTGGAGTTGTTTGAGAAGAACAAGCTGCGATCGCTACAGGTAGAGAACTCGCAATCCAGCCCAAACCTACCCAATTAATAAAGTCACGACGTTTCATAACTGCTGAAATAATATCTAAGTTTTAGCTAACATCTCCCATTCAATTTTGGATTTTAGACTTCGGCTACGCTCAGTCGAACGATTTGAGATTAGTCTATGGCGATCCAAAATTACTTCAGTCTTCTCAAATACCGTTGATTAAGGGCGCTAGATCGCTTATGGGTGACTTTAATGCAAGTAATGCATACTATTCATGCATTTTTTGAAAAATTTTTCGGAAAATCGTAACAATTTATACGATTTTAACACAAAAGTCACATTAAGTTATGAGTATCGAAATTGTTACATGAACATTATCTAAACCTGCTTGACAAATTCCCAAGATGTAAAAGGTCACAAATTTTCTTTAACTAACCACGGATTTGAAGTTTCGCGTTGGAATGTTCTTCAGTAAAAATAATCAGCCGTAGTTAAATATTAAATTTTTATTCCCTAACCTTCGCAGATACAGCACCTGATGTAACTACGGATTGATTGGAATTGGGAAATTATGACCACAGTTACCGATCGTATCAGTAATTTGCAACGAGATTCAAACTCATGACAGATACAGCAACTACCACTAGTCTTAATAAGTTCGAGAAATTAAAAGCAGAAAAAGATGGACTCGCCATCAAGAGTGAGATAGAGAAATTTGCCGCCTTGGGTTGGGAGGCGATGAACGAAACAGATCGCGATCATCGACTCAAATGGGTAGGGGTGTTTTTTCGCCCAGTTACCCCAGGAAAGTTTATGATGCGGTTGCGGATGCCTAACGGTATTCTTACCAGCAGCCAAATGCGTGTTTTAGCGCAAGTGGTGCAGCGTTACGGTGATGATGGTTGCGCTGATATTACTACGAGACAGAATATTCAATTACGGGGGATCAGGATTGAAGATTTACCAGATATCTTTAATAGATTTCACGCAGTTGGTTTAACCAGCGTTCAGTCAGGAATGGATAACGTCCGCAATATCACAGGCGATCCCGTGGCGGGGTTAGATGCAGATGAATTGTACGACACGCGAGAGTTGGTACAGCAAATTCAAGATATGCTCACCAATAAAGGCGAAGGAAACCCAGAATTTAGCAACTTACCACGCAAGTTTAATATTGCGATCGCAGGTGGACGAGACAATTCTGTTCATGCTGAAATTAACGATTTAGCTTTTGTGCCAGCATTTAAAGAAGCAGGGGAGCAGGGGAGCAGGGGAGCAGGGGAGCAAAATTTCCCTTCTGCTGATTCTCAGCACAAAATTTTTGGGTTTAACGTTTTAGTCGGTGGCTTTTTCTCAGCTAAACGTTGTGAGGCGGCGATCCCTTTGAATGCTTGGGTGGCTCCAGAAGATGTAGTAACTGTATGTAGAGCGGTTTTGGAAGTATTTCGAGATCGTGGCCCGCGTGCTAATCGGCAAAAATCGCGCTTGATGTGGCTAATCGATGAATGGGGTTTAGATAAGTTTCGAGCAGAAGTAGAAAGCCGTTTAGGTAAATCATTATTACCCGCAGCACCTAAAGACGAGATTGACTGGGAAAAACGCGACCACATCGGGGTATATAAACAAAAACAATCAGGATTAAATTACGCAGGCTTGAACATTCCTGTCGGTCGGTTGTATGCCGAAGATATGTTTGAAATCGCTCGTCTAGCCGAAGTTTACGGCACTGGCGAAATCCGTTTCACAGTTGAGCAAAATATTGTGATCCCCAATATTGCTGACTCGCGTTTAGCAACATTTTTAACTGAGCCTTTGCTAGAAAAATTTTCTATCGATCCAGGTTTGCTGACGCGATCGCTAGTATCTTGCACAGGCGCACAATTTTGCAACTTTGCCCTCATTGAAACCAAAAACCGCGCCCTGGCAATGATTAAAACCTTAGAAGAAGAGTTAACCTTCACCAAACCAGTGCGAATTCATTGGACAGGTTGTCCCAACTCCTGCGGACAACCCCAAGTTGCAGACATCGGCTTGATGGGAACTAAAACTCGCAAAAATGGCAAAACCTTGGAAGGTGTTGACATATATATGGGCGGCAAAGTTGGCAAAGATGCCCATTTGGGAACTTGCATCATCAAAGGCATACCATGCGAAGACTTGCAGCCAATATTGCAAGATTTACTCATCCAAAAGTTTGGGGCAAAACTCAAGCAAGAAGCCTTACTAGTTGGTAACTGCTAGTTGGGGATTGGGGATTGGGGATTGGGCATTGGGCAAGACTCATACTTCAAACTTTAAGGCTTAATGTTCAAACTTTAAGGCTTAATGTTCGACCTTTAAGGCTTAATGTTCAAACCTTAAGGCTTAATGTTCGACCTTTAAGGCTTAATGTTCAAACCTTAAGACTTAACCTTCAAACCTTAAGGCTTAACCTTCAAACCTTAAGGCTTAACCTTCAAACCTTAAGGC
This sequence comes from Nostoc sp. DedQUE04, assembly GCF_034530995.1. NCBI lineage: Bacteria > Bacillati > Cyanobacteriota > Cyanophyceae > Nostocales > Nostocaceae > Nostoc > Nostoc sp. DedQUE04. Next base: position 13,325 of record NZ_JAVRCA010000091.1, read on the forward strand.
TTAACCTTCGACCTTTAAGGCTCAACTTCGGCTACCTCTTTACCGTATTTTATTCAATTAGAAAGATTGGAATGCTTAAAAACTTATTTTCATTTAGCGATCGCTACCGCATCTTACATCAGACTTGGTTTGCTTTCTTCCTCACCTTTGTTTGTTGGTTTAACTTTGCCCCCTTTGCTACAACCATTGGCAGAGAACTACATCTAGCACCAGAACAAATCAAAACTTTAGGCATTTGTAACCTTGCCCTCACAATTCCCGCACGACTAATCATTGGGATGCTTCTAGATCGTTTTGGCCCCAGAATCACCTACTCAATGCTGCTAATGTTTGCGGTTGTTCCTTGTTTAGCGACGGCGCTAGCGCAAGACTTTAATCAACTAGTCATCAGCCGTTTGCTGATGGGAATTGTCGGATCTGGATTCGTTGTGGGTATCCGTATGGTGTCCGAATGGTTCCAGCCGAAGGAGATGGGAATTGCTCAAGGTATTTATGGCGGTTGGGGTAACTTTGGGGCTTTTGGCGCAGAGTTTGCCTTACCGATACTTGCAGTTTCCACGAGCTTTTTCGCTGGTGGTACTTCTAACTGGCGATTTGCGATCGCATTTACAGGGATTATTGCAGCTATCTACGGCGTAATTTATTACAACAACGTCCAAGATACGCCCACAGGTAAAGTTTACAAGAAACCTAAGAAAAATGGTTCTCTAGAAGTAACCAGTGTTAAAAGCTTCTGGGCGATGATTGTCTCGAATTTTGGTTTAATTTTTGCCTTGGGTTTATTGGCTTGGCGTTTGGAACAAAAGAACATTCACTTCCTAACTTTGAGCCAAATGTATTTGATTTGGTTACTATTAGCAGGATTATTTGCTTACCAAAGTTACAAAGCTTGGCAAGTAAACCGAGAACTTTTAATTGGCAAGAAAACTTATGCTCCATCCGAACGCTTTCAATTTGGTCAAGTAGCCTTACTCGAATTCACTTATATAACTAACTTTGGTAGCGAACTGGCAGTCGTTTCTATGCTTCCAGCATTCTTTGAAAAAACCTTTGCTTTAGAACATGTTGTCGCTGGAATGATTGCCGCTACCTATCCATTCTTAAATTTGGTTTCTCGTCCCAGTGGTGGCTTAATTTCTGATAAATTTAACTCCCGAAAATGGACAATGACAATTATCAGCGCTGGCATTGGTGTTAGTTATTTGATAGCACATTTTATTAGTAGTAGCTGGCCGATTCCAGTAGCGATCGCAGTGACAATGGTTGCCGCTTACTTTGCCCAAGCTGGCTGCGGTGCAACCTACAGCATCGTTCCCCTAATTAAGAAAGAAGCCACTGGACAAATTGCCGGCAATGTGGGAGCTTACGGTAATTTTGGCGGTGTAGTTTACCTGACAATTTTCAGCTTAACCGACGCTCCCACACTATTTTCCACAATGGGTTTAGCTGCACTAGTCTGTGCTTTTATGTGTGCCTTTTTCCTCAAAGAACCAAAAGGTTCCTTTGCCCCTGCATTTGAAGGTGAATTACCAGAAACCGCAACGAAAAACCCTATCTTCTTAACTGAAGAATAGACCTGTCTTGAAAATAGAAAGTAGGCAATAAAGCAAATAAATTCTCATAGTTCGTACTAAGAACTTTAGTCGAATGGCACTAAGAAAAGATACATGACTGGTTCCCAGCCTAGAGGCTCTTAACCCATTCTGGGAGGCTCCGCCTCCAGTAGCTTGATAAGAGACAGAAGCCCACTTTAAATATATTCCCAGCCTCCAGGCTGGGAACAAGACGACAAAACCCTTTGGGCTTCATTCGTTTCAAAGAGTTTGCCTAAGAGGATGTTTGAAAAGTGCTTGGCTCTGATTTTAGGCACTAACCGATCCCCCCTAGCCCCCCTTAAAAAGGGGGGAACCGGAATCAAAGTCCCCCTTTTTAAGGGGGATTTAGGGGGATCTAGAACGTTTTGTTACCGAGAAGAAAACTTTTCAAACAACCTCTAACATACAAATTTCTCAACCTGGCGCTACATCTGAGGTTGCCCAATTAAAATAACAAAATGGTACAACAGCCATGAGTGAATTTACCAAAACTCTCTGTCCCTACTGTGGCGTTGGCTGCGGTTTAGAAGTTTCACCCCCAGCCCAACTTGGCAAAGCAACTAATCGAGATAGTCAAGGAAATCCGACTTGGCGGGTGCGGGGTGACAAGGCCCATTCATCTAGTCAAGGAATGGTTTGCGTCAAAGGTGCAACGATCGCAGAATCTTTAGATAAAAATAGATTACATTACCCAATGGTGCGAGACTCATTAGATCGAGAGTTTCGCCGCGTTAGCTGGGATGAAGCTTTCGATCTGATCGCCAAACGCATTCAAACCGTGCGTTTCACCCAAGGGCCAGAAGCCTTATGTATGTACGGTTCCGGTCAGTTTCAAACCGAGGATTACTACATAGCCCAGAAACTTATGAAAGGCTGTCTGGGTACTAATAATTTTGATGCCAACTCTCGTTTATGTATGTCTAGTGCTGTGGCTGGGTACATTCAAAGCTTTGGCGCAGATGGCCCGCCCTGCTGTTACGATGACTTGGAGTTAACCGACTGTGCATTTCTAATTGGTACTAATACAGCCGAATGTCACCCCATCGTTTTCAATCGACTGGAAAAGTATCACAAAAAGAACCGCAAAGTCAAGATGATTGTGGTCGATCCCCGTCGCACACCAACCGCAGAAGCCGCTGATTTGCATTTAGCCATTCGTCCCGGTACAGATATCGACTTGTTGAACGGCATCGCCCATTTGTTGATGCGCTGGAACTACATTGATACGATGTTCATGGAGGACTGCACCAGCAACTTTCCCGCTTATGCTGAGGTTATTCGCCACTATCCGCCAGAAGTGGTAGCTCGTCAATGTGGAATCAGTATTGAAGATTTAGAAACAGCAGCACGTTACTGGGGTAAATCTGAGCGAGTACTGTCTTTGTGGTCAATGGGTGTAAATCAATCTTCAGAAGGGACAGCTAAGGTTAGAACGATTATTAACCTGCACCTGATGACTGGACAGATTGGCAAACCTGGGGCTGGCCCTTTTTCCCTCACAGGTCAGCCGAACGCGATGGGAGGACGGGAAGCCGGAGGTTTAGCGCATTTATTACCGGGTTATCGGGCGGTGAAAAATCCCCAGCACCGTGCAGAAGTTGAGGAGTTTTGGGGACTCAAGCCAGGACAAATTTCGCCCAATCCCGGTTTGACTGCTTGGGACATGATTACTGGGTTAGAAAATGATGCTGTAGGGTTACTGTGGATTGCAGCTACTAATCCGGCTGTGAGTATGCCAGATTTAGAGCGGACTAAAAAGGCATTGTTGCGATCGCCTTTCACTATTTACCAAGACGCATATTATCCCACAGAAACTTCTGCCTACGCTCACGTTCTACTACCAGCAGCCCAGTGGGGTGAAAAAACTGGCGTGATGACAAACTCTGAACGAGTGGTAACTCTGTGTTCAGCATTTCGCCAACCACCAAGAGAAGCGAAAGCCGATTGGGAAATTTTTGCCGAAGTTGGACGTAGATTAGGTTTTGAGAAAGAATTTGCCTTTGCTAACTCCGCTGAAGTTTATGCTGAGTTTGTCCAACTAACTAAAAATCGCCCCTGCGATATGACAGGTATCAGTCACGCGCAATTACAGACACAAGGCCCGACTCAATGGCCTCACCCAGAAAAAAGTTATGAGTTAAGAGTTAGGAGTTATGAATTAGAATCTTCAACTCCTAACTCCTCACTCCAAACTCCTAACTCCAAACGCCTCTACACCAATCTCCGCTTCCACACCCCTGATGGACGCGCTCGATTTGGGGCATATTACTCCAAAGGATTGGCGGAACCACCAGACCCAAATTATCCGTTTGTGTTAACTAATGGAAGACTTTACGGACATTGGCATACGCAGACACGCACCGGTCGAATTGAAAAAATTTGCAAAATGCATCCCGAACCGTTTATCGAAATTCATCCCCGTGATGCTGCTCGGTTAGGTATTGTCGATAGTATGGATGTGGAAGTTCGATCGCGTCGTGGTAAAGCGAAGTTTCCTGCTAAAGTCACAAAAGCGATCGCACCTGGTACAGTTTTTGTCCCTATGCACTGGGGTTCGCTGTGGGCAGATAATGCCGAAGCCAACGCCCTCACCCATCCAGAATCTTGCCCCGATTCGCTGCAACCAGAATTAAAAGCCTGTGCTGTGCAGCTGATACCAATTTCGCTGGAAGTTCCCATCAAAGATTATCAACTCCAGTCTTCACAATATAGCAATCCGATTTGATTCGGAGAATTACTCGTAAAGGCCGGGGACTAGGACTAGGGACTGGGGACTGGGGACTGGGAAGAAGGAATAAAGGTGTACTGAGTTTTTTTCACGCAATCAAATATGAGTCCTATAGTAAGCTGCAAAGTGTAGCTCGGAAGTGGTAATTTATAACCAGCAACAGGTAATTTCGTCAATAATCAATAGTCAATAGTTATTATCATTTTTTCTAACTCTCTAATTTTGACTGTTACCAATTACTATATTTAAAGAGATAAATTTTTAGTAACAAGGGATTTTACTAAAGTTTATTTTCGCTATGGATAAAGAATAAAAAAGCAGAGATATTTACAAAAATTGTCAATTATTTCCAATCCTTTAGATTTATCTATGGGATTTTCTTTTATTTGAGAATTGGGTGCAACAGATGAAAAAGCTAATGAAACGAATGCTAGGAGCTACCAGCGATCGGAACTTTATGCACGTCATTGAAAACATAGAAGTGCTAGTTTCTAAAGTTCTATCTATTTTTATGGTGATCGTAATTTTGGTAACTATCGGAGATTTAGGAATTTTTATTTTTAAAGAGTTATTTACAGTTCCTTATGGGAGATTTAACTCAACCTTGTATAAAATTTTCGGTTTATTTTTAAATATTTTAATTGCTTTAGAAATCTTAGAAAATATTACTGCCTATCTCCGACGACATGTTTTTCAGGTTGAATTAGTTATTGTCACTTCTTTAATAGCTGTCGCCAGAAAAATTATTATTCTTGACTTAGAAAAAGTTCCAGGAATTGATATAATTGGCTTAGGTATAGCTATTCTTGCTTTATCAATTAGTTATTTAATAATTCGTCTCAGTAATTCTAAAGATGCAAGTTAAATAAAATGCCTAATAAACTATAGCGGTTCTCAATTGCGTGGAATACAAACCACTTTTAAAGGTACAGCAATTTTGGGTTTGTTAAGCAACAATATAAATTATTAATTTTGAATGCGTGAATTTTGATTCGGAGCGAAGCGACGTGACAGATTTCTTTCAATTTGAAGCAGACTTTGTTGATTCTCTGCGTTGCATCCCCATGCAGGTGCGTTGTAAATTAGATACTTGTGGCATCAAGCTAAAATTGCCTGATTGGAATCAAATGACGACAGATGAGCGTCAAGCTTTAGTGGAATTACCTTGCACTACAGAAACAGAAATTCACTCTTACCGCGAATATATCGAGCAATTAATCATACAACGCACAGGTGTACCAGCGGCAAAATTGCCCATCGAGCCTCATCCTGCATGGCTAGATTCTGCCACTGTACCAGCTAGCCTTCAGGGAAAAGCTCAAGAAATAGGTGTAACCCTGACACAGCAACGTTGGGCAGCTTTAACACCCTTACAGCGTTTTGCTTTGATTAAACTCAGCCAGCCAGGACATGAAAACAAAAATTTTCCGAGAGCGATCGCAGAATTTAATCTGCTTTAATTTACCATTTGATTGCGATCGTTGAATTATCGTCGTGTTCCTGTAGAATGTATTAATTTTTGTGAATTTGCAACTCTGAAATGATACATGACACCACAGTGATTGATGTTATGTATCAAAAACTCGTATATAAACTAACCCCGAAAAAAGCTGACTCTAAATTAATATTTACTTTATAAACAACTATTGATGACTAATAGGTGAGGGTAACAAATATATGGCTGCAAAGAAACTTTTGATGCTTGTTGGCGACTATGTAGAAGACTATGAAGTGATGGTTCCTTTCCAGACATTGCAAGTGGTGGGACACACTGTCCATGCAGTTTGCCCCGACAAAAAAGCTGGCGATCGGGTGCGGACAGCAGTTCATGACTTTGAAGGAGACCAGACTTACAGCGAAAAACCCGGACACAATTTTACTTTAAATGCAACGTTTGCAGAAGTAGAAGCCACAACCTACGATGCCTTAGTCATTCCTGGAGGAAGGGCACCAGAATATCTCCGCCTCAATCAGCAGGTGCTAGAAATCACTCGTCACTTTGCCCAAGCGAATAAACCGATTGCTGCCATTTGCCACGGCTTGCAGTTATTAGCAGCTGCTGATGTACTGCAAGGCAAGAGATGTACTGGCTACCCTGCTTGTAGCCCAGATATCAAGAGTGCTGGAGGAATCTATGTTGATATCCCTGTCGATCGGGCAATAGTTGATGGTAACTTAGTGACAGCACCAGCTTGGCCTGCTCACCCACATTGGCTAGCAGAATTCCTCACAGTACTTGGAACTAAGATTGAACACCTAGAATTGACTACAGTTGTTTGAGACAAGATACTAGAAATCTTTTGGTTCACTTCATAACAGTTTCTTTCCCTACTCCCTACTCCAAAAGAGCTTTGCCAAAAACAACTGACAACAGACGACTAATAATTATATATTTTTGAAATGGAACTAAATGCAGTAAAAAATACTATTTTTTAATAAATTGCAGTAGGTTTAATTTGCCGCTACGATGTCAAAAGTACAGCATCAAGACAATCTGATTGAGCCGCCAAACAAGCCAGTTTTAGGGCAAACTCTCAGCAGATGGAATACTTCTTTACATGAGATGAAACAATTTGAAATTTTGCACCAATAATTTTAAATTTCTTAGCAGTAAGTGAAGCTATAGTGGATTTAGCAATGCTGCTGCTAATGTGGCTAAGGTTAGTCCTGCTGCCAAATTATGTGAAGAATTAGTTTAGAAACGTACTTCTTATCGATGACAGGCAAAAACGCAAGACATAATGCATTTCTGCGGCTAGTGTCTGGTAATGGGGCAGCTTTGGGAGCAGAATCTCGCTACTCGCTGCCCCCCAGTAAAGAGATGGTAATTGGACGCGACCCCAGCTGCCAAGTTGTCTTGGATGCCATGATGTACCGAATGGTATCTCGTCGTCATGCAGTGGTTCGTCCCCTCTCTCTATCCCCAGATAGCAAATTTAGCTGGGTGCTTTGTGACTTGAATAGTGCTAATGGCACTTATTTGAATGGACAACGCTTATATGAATGTCAGGAATTGCACCCAGGCGATCGCATTTCTCTAGGTGCTGATGGGCCGCAATACATTTTTGAATGCGAGTATACCTCACTGACTCCGGCGACGACAGTCAACCAAGTTACACCACTGCCTTCAGCGACGGACTACCACAACCACACACAATTAAAGCAGCCAGATTCTGTTAGCTTCACCCAGCTTTTTCCAATTATTTCCACTGGTAAAGATTTAACTAGTAAAGCTTACCTCGTACCGGGAATACTGACCGTAATTTTTGTGGTGCTGATGTTCGCTACAGTCGGTCGCCCTCAAGCTAATCAAGTGATTGTCGCAAGTTACATCGCCTTCGCTGCCTACTATTTTGTTTACCAACTTTGCGGAAAACAGAAGCCTTGGTGGGTGCTAATGGCTACGTCATTGGGGACAATCCTGATTTTGCTCAGTCCCCTGTTGGATCTATTTATTTTCGTATTTCGCGGCATCCTACCTGGAAGCTTGCCCACACCCCAAGAATCTATCACCTTTACAGAGTTATTGGTGCGGATGTTTTTTGGCGCTGGGTTGATGGAGGAATTACTCAAGGCATTACCTGTACTAGGGGCTTTTGCTATCGGTAGAATGTTGTCTTCACCTTGGCGAGAACGTATCGGCATCTGGGAACCTCTAGATGGTATTCTCCTGGGTACGGCTTCTGCCGTTGGTTTCACTCTCTTGGAAACCCTCGGTCAGTATGTCCCTGATATCACTCAAAATGTCACGCAACAGGTGGGTATAGGGGCTGCTGGTCAACTTGCAGGTTTACAACTGCTAATTCCGCGAATTTTAGGCTCTGTAGCCGGACACATGGCTTATAGTGGCTACTTGGGTTATTTTATCGGGTTGGCTGTCCTCAAACCTAGTAGAAGTTGGCAAATTCTGTCTATTGGTTATCTGAGTGCTTCTGCGCTTCACGCTCTCTGGAATGCTACAGGGTCAATCAATGCCTTGCTGTTGGTAGTTGTTGGAGTGTTATCTTACGCCTTTTTGATGGCGGCAATTCTCAAGGCACGGGCGCTGTCACCAACGCGATCGCAAAATTTTGCTACCCGATTTCTTGGCCCAAAATAGAGGGAGGAGGGGAGCAGGGGAGCAGGGGAGCAGGGGAGCAGGGAGCAGGGGGGAAAATAAGCAATTTGAGTATTTACCTCTTAGGATAGATGTCCTAATTTAAAAATCAGCGTACTGTTAACTTATTATAGGGTAAATATACTTACAAAAATAAAAATCATTAAACTTTTTCTTGCAAAAGTGTTGATTTTCGACTATACATCTTTGCGTAAGGGAAACCAACATCTTTGCAAAAGAGACCTCTTAATAAGGTGAACGCAAAGCGCGGGTTAGACGAACACAACGTGTAATGAAAACTTTTCTTATTCCCTACTCCCTACTCCCTACTCCCCATTCCCCATTCATAGTTCTGGCTGAGACTTGTTAAGTTCAGTAAAAGCATAAGAAGCGATCGCTAAACTAACCTTTGCTTTATCTACTTCTGATAAAGATGTCCACTCGCTATTTTGAAGATTACTGAGTGCGGATGCCATATTTTGCGATTCGCTACTTCGCATAGCGTAAGCAAAAGGACGAGCCAAAACGATCAGATCCTCTGTTCCCCAAGCTGGTAGTACTGTCTGAACGCACTCAACCAGTTGCTCGCTGATTAATTGGCGAGCAGCAAATATCTCAGCAGCTTTGGTGGCGATGGTGTTGAGCAATATTTGGGGGACACAGGCAGAAAAATTTGTACGTAATGTTTCTTGAAGGTTAAGCACTACTGCCTGTTGTCGGTTATAATTGTGGTCAGGTGTCGGAGTAATACTAGACCAAAGTGTATCTAGATGTCCGTAAAAATCTTGCGATCGCCTCATTAGTTCAACACCTTGCAAATCTTCCATTCCGAACTGTTGTTCTAGTTCTTGAAAATAAGCTTCGGAATCTTCATCACTTGGATTCCAGGGATAGTTAGCATCCTCTGGTTCTAGTAACGCTTCTAATAACTCTAAATCTACTTGAGATGGCAAAGATGAGAAAGTGTCTGAGCCATTAATTTTGTGAGCCATATTTTCTTCCCTCATGATTATTTGGTGGTATTGACAGCTACAAGTTCTCAGAGGAGATTTCCGCAAAAAATGTTGATTTTTTCTCCAAAAAAACAGATTTTAAAAGCTAATGCTAAAGACTCAAATTCATTTATGCAATAGCTCTGCTAGGAGTCTTCAATTACAAACTCCCAGGTTTCACCTCTGGCACTTCCAAACTTTAACTGCATCCCCGATTTCAAAGGGACTTCCTCTCGGAGGATTTGTTGCCAGCCATTAGGGCCTAAAAACCAGGTTGTCCCATAGGTGGAAAAATCTTGCAAGTAATAAGTTCGCATCAGTGTAGCATCTGTAAGAGTATTGCGGCAGAAGATTTCGGCGTGGCGTTTGGATACAGATGGTTCGGGGATGACAATATCATTATCTTTCGTGCGGCCGATGCGGGTAACTCCATAACGCAGTAACCAGGTTTTACCTTTTGGAGTCAGCGATCGTAAACTTGCAGTCGGAAGCGAGGAACCGACCTCAGGAATGGCTGTATCTGGAAGTTCGGTAATACCTTCATCCAGATTCTTAATAAGTTCGCCATTAAAATCTGGATGCAGGTAGAGAACAGGCAAAGTCCAAGCAGGTTGATTAAATTTATACAGTGTTAACAACTCTTGCCTAGCCTGTGCTACGGCTTCATCAATTGGCTTGTGCGATCGCAAAGCTTCGGTAAAGGCTTGAATAAAACTGTGGCTTTCATGGTCAGCGATTTCATCGCGCATCCCCAAAACCGCAGGTACACCATGACGAATCAATACTTCTGCTAAACTACTGGCAGGGATAGCTTGACGATCGACAGCAGCTGGTTGTGCGCCCCAACAGGCGTTGAAAACTGCTAGTTTCACACCTGTACGGGTCAATACTTGCGCCAATTCTATGCCATTGAGGGGCATATCTGGTCGCAAAAACAGTAACCCTCCGTCTGGGTCTGGCAAACCATGTCCAGCGTAAAAGAAAACATTGTATTCTTTGGTTTCTAATTCATCAATCAACTGTTGTGGAGTTGGTTGAATGAGTTGATTCACTACACAAGGCGCATATCTTTGGGAGTTACCAGGTGTATCTGCAAGAGCTTGCTGTAAGATAGCGGCTTCTTGTTCTAGTTGCAGCTTGTCATCATGACCTAAAACCAGCAAAATACTTAAAGCTTGGTCAGTTCGCAAATACGGTAAAGCGTCAACTTCAGTGCTGGTGCGACTAAATAGCAAATCTTGTGAGAGAGACATGGCCGATTGACCAGGCTCACGCTGCATAATTTCCCAAGGGAAAGCGATCAGATCCGGGTCGCGAATTTCTAGTCGAAAGCGCAAACGTGTATGCTGACCCATCGCAATACCGCGACTGCGTTCTAGACTACCAAGAATTTGCCCGTCGAATACCCAGCGCCATAAATTCATTCCCAAGTATTGCATCAGACGACTGCTGTAAGGGCCAGTAGGTTGACCTGAAGGAGGTGAAATCCAATCTATGGGGAATGGGTTGCTCTTTTGAGATGTTGAGTTTGGGGAAATATCTAGGCGACCATGACCAGCAAACATCTGCTGCCATTCTTGCCAGACTTGGGTGAGTTCAACAGGCCATACACAGTCGTGTAAAACGTAGCCACTGGGATATGGAGCCTTGACCACCCAAATGGCGAAGTTGTCAGTGCCAGTATTTACGAGACGGGCGATCGCCAAATTCAGGGATGGCATGGATTCATTAAACTAAAAGCTAAAACAAATAATTTCAAGAGAAGAAAACAGATACGCCAGAATTCAGAATTCAGAATAAATGAGTGAGGGATTTAAACCCGACATTAATTGTGTTGCACCAAATTAGAGAGATGGTAGAGGTTTTGAACTCGGTTATTCATCCACCAGTAGTACATAATTCATTCTGAATTCTGACTCCTGACTCCTGACTCCTGACTCCTGACTCCTGAATTCTGTTTTGATAACAATTCTCCAAGGTGAAAATTTTCTATTTTTTTGACCTTGTAAGTTTTTTACTCTGATTGTTACCTGTTATTATTCCAGGTTTTTACCAGTTTATCGAGTATTTGATTAACTTGGGCTGGTGTCAGATGGTTCGGTAACTGGCGGTTGCGTCACAGTTCTACATGGATTTGGTGCGTCTGATTGTAAAACAACGCCAAAACGGTTGACTTGGGAGGAGTTTAGCAATACTGTTGCTGGCAAAGGTTTTGAATTTGGGGGAACTGAGGTAGTTACATCTGGGTTTTTAGGATTAGCTGGAGTTTGGGTACTTTTATTGACACAGACTCGCATAGACACCAAAAAACTGCCAGAAGCAGGATTTGGATTTGATTTTTTCTCAATAACTTCTAAAAAAGTCCCACGGGGGAGTGATTGGTTGTTTCCCAAGGATATGTCATTATTGGTTTTAATTACCCAACCAGAAGAAAGATTAGCTAGCGATCGCGGCGGTGCGGGTGTCGTTTCAATGCCAGGGTTTTGAGTTTGTAAGGGATTGGAAAAAATTGGAGAGGTTCCTCGCAGTTGCTTGACGAACAATCCTAAAAAACCTGCTGCTACCACAAATATTAATGGAACTATCCACTGTAGGGGAAATTGACGAGTTTTAGCCTGTTCAGTGTCTGGAATCACCTGAGTTTTGTGGTTTGGGCTGCCTAAAAGTGTCGCATCTGTCGCCTTGGATGCTAAATCAACAGTTTTGGCAGAATAGCTCTGGGGAATCACTGCTTGGATGGTGATTTCTGGTTCCCAATATTGGACTTGATAGTGAACTAAAGCGACGGTGACATTATCGTGTCCATTTTTAGTATTAGCAATTTCGACTAATCTATCGGCAACAGTTGCTATATTGGCTTCCCCAGCTAAAATCGGCAAAATTTCTGTTTCCCAGTACTCCTCTACGCGATCGAAGTCACTCAAACCATCGGATGTGAGCAGAAAAACGGCATCTTCATCGAGCATAAACCGTCCCGATGTGGGATGCAATGAAGTGCTAGAACCCATCCCCAAAGCTTGAACCAGAGAGCCAGCGGCACTCTGTTGTACTGCCTCGCGGTAAATGGCATAACCTAGCCGCACTTCGCGGGAGGCGACATCATCATCGAGAGTAACTTGATAACAACCGTGGCGTGTAATCCAGTAGGCACGACTATCGCCGACGTGGGTAATGTACATTTCATGAGCAACAGGCAATGCCATGACTAAAGTCGTGCCCATGCGTTGACGCCCTTGGCGATTTTCGCTGTCATTGCGTTGACTGATTTTGTCATTGGCCATTGCCACTGCCTTATCTAGGTCATTCAGCAGCATTGCAGGGTCTATGTGGTCGTAGGGAACCTTTGTTAGTTGCTGTACCTGCTGCTGGATTGTTTCAATGGCTAAATTTGAAGCGACATTGCCACCCTCGTGTCCACCGATGCCATCACAGACAATTGCTAAGGCTGTTGGCTGGGGTGGTTTGCTCACTGGAGTTCCACTGGGAGGACTACAGGCATCTTCGTTACGTTGACGACTTGGCCCGGTGTCGGTTTTGGTGATAATTTGGATCGTGGGTGTTTGCGATCGCCCTAACCCAGCCAGTCCCCGATCTAAAACTCCGATTAATTGATCGGTTGAATTAATCTCTCCCTGAATTAAAGCAAGGCTAACGCGATCGACAAATTCCGCGATCGCTGGTTTGGCAGTCCTGACCAACTGCTGCCAAAATTCACCTAATTGCGGCAATTCTGGTGATGTGGCGCTGTCAAAACGCAATTCCAATAACCGGACTAACGATCCTTCTACCCGTAATACATTAGAGTCAAGTAAGCTAGAGGCGACACCTTCACTTACTAAAGGTTGCCACAGATGAGCTATTTGCCACAACCAATTTAGTTGGCGCATTGATGTTGCATCACGCCAAGCGGTGGTTAACTCGCTGCCCAAATGAACTTGTTGGATAGTGTCATCTACTAATAGTGGCGGTTTTTCTAAGAGTAATATTTCTCGGTGGAAAGACCCGTCAGCAACAAAAAGCACTCCATATACCTGCGGTACGTGTAAACGGTAGGGAATCAGTCTCAGGTAGGCTTTTAGAGGCTGCAAATTATCTAACTCAGGCGTTAGCGCTAATAAACCAGGCTTCGTATCTAAAAGAACAAATTTATCAACGATTAAATAGCGATCGGCTAATATTTCTCCAGGGCTACCCACGCTTGGGCTATCTACCACAGCCCAGAGATAATTTTTGGGTAGAGGCGTCGAACATCGCTGGCAAAACTTATGAGTCAGGGGGTTGGCAGCCTGACAATTTTCGTTTGGACAGTAGAGCGTTGCCGCGTCATTTTCCATAGTTTTCGCACCGATCAGCGATTGGCAATTTCTTTAATAGCATTAGTAGGGACAATCTAGACCGCTCATCTTTCTTAAACTTGACATACCAAGACTTTAGATGATGATTTTAGCTGGCGGATATCAGCAGGTGCTAATACAAAACTTATCCAAAAAATACGCTCCTAACTCAACCCTACAGCCTAATCATAGCTTCTATTGCCCTGTGACTCTCCATCGCCAAAGCAACTAACTCCAACCCTGTCACCACAGCATAACCCAAGCATAACTGCACGATTTGCTTTTGGTAAATTACCCCATCATCAACAGGCAGATAATGTTGGTATTTATTTAGTTTATAAGTAGGATAGCAAGATTTAACTTTAATTTAATAATTAAGAATAGCAAATATTAATTTTGGCAAAAGTACCCGATCGATGCATTCAATAGTGCTGAGTGTTGAGTGCTGAGTTAAGAGTTATTCTCCCCTCTGCCCCACTCAGCACTCAAAACTTGGAACTCAGCACTCTTTGTACAGAAAGGTTTAGGCAGCCGGCTACCAACTCATTGGCTTATTGCTTGTCGTCAATGGCAACTTGAGGGATTCCCATGCTGTAATTAGTAACACGGGCAGAAAGATTGTAGCTGACTTCGCCGAGTTGCAGAAGCGATCGCAGATAATGCTCTAAATCTGATCCTACACGGCGCAAGTTATAGTCTGTGAGGTCTGCGCCACTAGATGCTTCTACTAGTTCATCAAATTTTCGATAAATTTTTTGTAGTGCATCTTCATTCCAATTAAATTCGTTATCTGGGTCAACATCTAAGGTTAAGACTTGTTGACTAGGAACTAGATCGCCATCCCGGTCAATTTCACCTGCAAAAATGCGGATATGCCGGGTTGTGGACTTGAGCAGCATCGGGTTATCCATAAAAAGGTGTAAGATTTGCGTGAATTACACTGAAATTATTGTAGACGTTATATCCGAGCTTGAATGCTCTCAATTTAAAAGCTTTGAATGCTGTTTTCAAAGGGTACATTGAATGGTCATAAGTAAAAATATCATCTTTCCTAATGAGTTTGCTACTACTGTTATGAGTTGAAGATATATTTAACTGCTAGTACTGACAGTAGTCGAATTATTTTTCTGTAAAAATTAATTGGTAGAATATTTTCATTTAGTCTCTAAATCTGACTTACTGCTAAGATTTTTAGACTCAATTAATCCCAAATGGCGGTAAAACAAGGTACTCAGCAGGAATAACTCGATCTGTGTACTTTTTTTATGAAGAACAAAAGTTTTGACATTAATAATTATGCCGAGCAATTTCTCCGGAATTTTCTATTGCAAAAAACGTACATCAAGTAATTTCACGCAATAGCGCTACATCGACCGCTGGCTGTAATAAACTCCAAAAATTTCAGCGGTTTTACTTACGTATAAACACTAAAATTTGAGTAACAAGTCAAACTGTTATTGACGTTCACATAAAGTTGATGTAAAAACCTTTAAAAAGGTTGAACAACTTCTTACAGAAACTTTATTGTGTAGAATCTTAAAAACTGAATAATAGTTATGGCTTACCATAAGCTACATCTGGCACAGAAACCTGAAAATCTAGACACTGAAAATCTAGCTTGAAAATACACCACAGGAGAGTGAAATGGAATACAAAGGTGATTGATGAAGAAAAATTCTTAATTCAAGCACTTTGGATTCAAAAGAGATATAAAGAATTTTGCTGGACATCTACCTCCTTACCCTCATGACAACCAAGTAAAGGAATCTCAATAGTTATGAACTCCAAAGCATTACCACGCCAGATAAATAATCTCGAAGTAGGTGTTTATGAGTGTGAAATACATCTCAAATTCCGGTTGATTGAGGAAAAGAGTCTATTGAGCGATCGCGAGCAACTCTTACAGGTGCTACTTGATGCTTTAACCGAAGGTTCTGATGACTTTCTAGAAACGCTACAAGCGTCCGTTAAAGCCCAGGAAGTATCTGAGTTTAAAGCCTCGCCTCAAATGCGACGTCAGCTAATGCGCTTGCGTAATGTCGCGGAAAATTCTCCAACCTAAAGGTGTAATTTCAGTAGTTAAAAACGTGAATTGGGCATCAAATCAAATGTTGATCCCATACCCCCGTTGCCATAAAAACTGAGCAGTCAGTAGATTTCATAAAATATTTTGATTTCTACCTTGTGAAAGTCTTATTTAGCAACAGAAAGTCCCAGGAACAGTTTCCGCTATTAAAAACTTTGTAGCAAAGAATACTGGTAGAATCTGAAAGCAAATTCAGCCGGGTGCATTTTACCGAGTTTTTATCAAAACATTGCAGAATAATAAAACCTTGTGTCTTTACAGATGGGGAATTGGACAACAGGCGCAAATCAAATGAAAACCTAAAAGATAAAAGTAAAAATAATAACCTTTCTTTTAGCTTTTTGCTTAAGCTAAGTGCCTGATTTGCTAAAAGACTTATGTTTTATCTATTACTGGTAATAGGTCACGGTTTAGCAGCCAGTTACCTATTACCGATTACCCAGGAGTAGGGGAGCAGGGGAGCAGGAAAGTGAGGGAGAAGAATTAATGCCCAATGCCCAATGCCCAATGCCCAATGCCCAATGCCCAATGCCCAATGC
>NZ_JAVRCA010000092.1:0-29276 GCF_034530995.1 Nostoc sp. DedQUE04
TTTTCCTTTTTTCTTGTCTACCTTGTCTCTTCCCCATGCCCAATGCCCAATGCCCAATGCCCAATCACAAATGACAAATGACAAATGACAAAATCACATCCCAGAACCAATGTGAATGCGATCTTCAACTTCCGCAAATTTTTCCTGTGCCTGTTGTTCAGTACTCAATAGTGAAACGACGATCGCCACAATAAACGCCAGTGGGATACTGATTAATCCAGGGTTTTTTAGGGGAAAAGGTGCAGAAGCGTGCTTGAGAATCGTTACTTGAATAGTAGGTGATAAATAAATCAGCACTAAAGAGGAGACAGTACCTACTAACATACTTGCAACTGCACCATTAGTAGTAAAGCGCCGCCAAAGCATGGATAAGAGTAAGGCTGGGAAGTTTGCACTCGCAGCGATCGCAAATGCTAAACCTACCATATAAGCCACGTTTTGCCCTTTAAACAAGATGCCCAGGAATATTGCCACTAATCCCAAAAGCATTGTTGCACCGCGAGCCACCTTCAGTTGTTCTGACTCGTCAGCATGGCCCGATCGCACCACGTTCACCCACAAATCATGAGACAGTGCAGCCGCACCTGAAAGTGTCAATCCAGCAACAACCGCCAAAATCGTCGCAAAAGAAACAGCAGCAATAAAACCTAAGAAAGCATCACCACCGAGAAATTCTGCCAACATCGGCGCAGCCATATTACCACCAGTACCAATTTGCTTGATGGCATCTTGACCTACTAGCACCATTGCTCCAAAGCCTAGAATAAAGGTAAGGAGATAAAAAACGCCAATAATAGCTGTAGCGTAAGTAACAGAGAGCCGCGCTGCTTTGGCGTCGGGTACTGTGTAGAAACGCATCAGGATGTGGGGTAATCCAGCAGTGCCAAACATTAACGACATCCCCAAGGAGATCGCATCAAAGGGATCGGAAACCAGTTTGCCTGGAGCTAATACACCTGTATACTTTTGGGATGCAGCAGCGAAAAGAGCGATCGGGTTAAAGCCAAATCGTGCCAGTACCAAGATAGCTAGTAAGACAGTTCCGCCAAGTAACAAAATTGCTTTGATAATTTGTACCCAAGTGGTGGCAATCATCCCGCCAAAAATCACATAAGCCATCATCACACAACCGACGATGACCACAGCTAATTCATAATCAAAGCCAAACAATAGTTTGATTAGCTCACCAGCACCTACCATCTGGGCAATTAAGTAAAAGCTGATTACTACCAGCGTTCCAATTGCAGAGGCAATACGTACAGGTTTTTGCTGCAAGCGAAAAGCCACTACATCAGCAAAGGTGTATTTACCTAAGTTACGTAGTGGTTCGGCAATTAGGAACATGACAATCGGCCAGCCCACCAAGAAGCCGATAGAATAAATTAAGCCGTCAAAGCCGTTGAGTGCGACCAGTCCAGCGATACCTAAAAAGCTAGCTGCACTCATAAAGTCTCCTGCTAGGGCCAGCCCATTTTGGAAACCGCTAATCTTACCGCCAGCTGTATAGAACTGTGCCGTATTTTTGGTGAGCTTTGCCGCCCAATAGGTAATGCCTAAAGAACTTACAACAAACAGAAAAAAGAAAGCGATCGCCAACGGGTTAAACTTACCAAGACTGGTAATATCCGCCGCTAGTGGCAGATCGAACCACACACTATTCATGCTTAATTTTGGGTTTGATAATTTGAATTTGGGACTAGAAATTGCTAATAGGTATTGGGTATTGGGCATTGGACATTGGGCATTGGGCATTGGGCATAGCTCAAGAATCAATAGTTTTTCTTCCCCTGCTCCCCTGCTCCCCATGCCCTCTGCCCCATGCCCCATGCCCCCTGCCCCATGCCCCATGCCCCATACCCATTTTCACTTGCGTGTCAGCCTTGCGATTTGGTCGTCGTAACTACTATTTGCCCAACGCACGTAGATAAAAATTAACACCCATGCTGAGACAATTACTAGCGCCCCTAGTAAAATTCCCAAGCTGAGACCAGGAAATACTAATGACCCCAGCAGGGGTTTATTGAACGCGATTAATAGGATAAAGCCAAAGTAAATAAACATCATGGCTCCAGTCAGAATCAAGGATACCCGCCAACGTTCAGCCGCGAGAGCCTGTAGAGCCTTTGTGCGATCGTTCATGTCTTCCTTTAGGTTGAGAAGATTAGGTCAGATTGTCTCATCGAAGTTGATTTATGCGTAATTTTCTTAAAGATTATTAGTAAATCTATTGCTATATCAGGTAATAAAATTAACTTTGCAAACTGATAAGCTAAAACACATCTAATTTGCAGATGAAAATTTTCTCAGTATCTTGTGTGGTGGGTCGAAAAGCCCGCCCTGATTATGCAACTTGAATACTGATTAGCTTATATAGGACTCATATTTGATTGCGTGAAAAAAACTCAGTACAGCTTTATTCCTTCTTCCCAGTCCCCAGTCCCCATTACCCCTTATCCCCAGAGGGGGCCCCACCATCCCCAGTCCCTAGTCCCTACGATTAATTCAGAAATCAAATCAGATTGCTATATCAAAATAATAAGACAATAGCGGCTCTATTTTGACTCAAAGAAACATGAAACTATAGATGCAGTTAGACACAAATCAAGCTGAACTATTCAGTGATTTGTGATTTCTTAAAGAATGTACTATTTTATACTAAATAATTCAAAAATTACTTAATTTTTTAAATTTTTATATACTAAAAAATAAAATAAATACGTACTTACTCCCAGGTTTTAAAATCCTTAAAGTGTTATGAAATGCTTTTTTTAAGCTATCAAATCAATTGAGATTAATAAAAGTAGTAAATTTTAATTTATAAAATATACCAAAAATCACAGTAGTAAACTAAGTACAAATTTAATAAAATTTATACTAAAAGCTTGTTATTACACAGATGGGGCATTACCAAAATTTACTAACGTATGTTTATCCAAACACTTATCACAGAGCCGATTCATTTCTTCAGAATAGTTGTAATTGTCATATTCTCCATCACTTTACATGAACTCGCTCATGGCTGGGCTGCGATGAGTCAGGGAGATAATACTCCACAACAAACTGGTCATCTGACGCTGAATCCTGTAGTTCACATGGGTAAGGAATCAATCATCTTTCTCTGTCTCATGGGTATAGCTTGGGGACAAATGCCCGTCAACCCATCTAAATTTCGCTCTGGGAAGCTAGGCAATATTTTGGTATCAGCAGCAGGCCCATTGTCGAATCTAGCTTTAGGCATTCTATTTATTGTGATGCTTAAAATTCTTGCTAATTTGAGTCTTTCAGGACTATTCAGTGCTGAATTTCTTTACCTAGCAGCTCGGATAAACTTGACGTTGTTTCTGTTTAATCTGTTACCAATTCCACCACTCGACGGCTTTCATGTCTTCAGTGAGATTTTTCCTCAGCTAAAGCCACTGGAATATACCCAATTCGGACTTTTTGCCATGATGGTTCTATTTATAGTTCCGGGTTTTGGGATCGGACTTGGTAGGATTGCTGATTTATTTATCCGGTCAGGATTGGGGATGTAAACAGCAAATATTTAGACAAAGGCAAAGGAAAATTTAAATGAAAATCAAGCAAAAAGTTGTGGTTGCTGCTACTAGTATTGCCTTGAGTATTGCTGCTGTGCTTTTACCATCTGGAGAATCAATGGCGAGTACATTATCTGTAGGTCAATATAGTAATCAATGGCATTCTGGAAATAATTATTTAGTCAAATATCCTCACGAAATAAGTCCACAATTAATGGTTGTGCAACCAGGGATATTTAACTCCGTGTTAGGAAATTTTGTAATTGAAAAAGGTAATTTTATAACCTGTTTGGATCGGGAGCGATCGCCATTTACCTCTTCCATTGAATTATTAATTATTGGAAGTTTTGGCTCTGTGGGAATTGCAGGTTATTCTTCCTTCGTAGAGCGCTATTTTCAAATCATTAATAAAGATTTAAAAATTATTTACTACAGTATTATTTTGTTATTGTCTTTACAGATTATAGGTAGTGTTATTGTTTTGATGTCTTCACCCACAAGTTCAATTTCTTCTGTAATTAGTCCAAGCTCTACCTGTATTTTAGGGAATCCCTAATAAATGGTGCTTATATTTACAGTCTTTTAAAAGAATACTGAAAAATATTGGATAGTGATTACTTCAGTAATCCTAACATTGAAGTTAGTGGATATGCTTAGTTACCTTAAAGACACAACTTGAGTGGCAAGATTACTGTGTTTGATCTGGAAGACTTTTTTAACCTTTCATCTGATCTATTTTGTATCATCGGACAAGATGGTTTTTACCAACAAGTTAATCCAGCATGGGAACAAGTATTGGGATGGAAACCGGAAAACTTAATCGGGCATTTGTGGCTGGGATTAGTGCATCCAGATGATATCACAATCAGTCACTTGCCAACGGAACCACAGCAACAGTTGCAGTGGGACAGCCGTTATCTTCATAAAGATGGTAGTTATCGGTGGTTGTGTTGGAGTTTATCAACTTCTCAAAAGGGACTAATTTATGCAGTAGGTAAAGACATTAGTCAACAACTGCGGCGAATAGAAGCGCTGCAAACCGAACGGGAAAGCCTTTATAACCTACTCAATCAGTTACCAGCTTTTCTCTATCTGCAACCCAAGGATTACGGGGTGGGATTTTATAACCAACGCTTCCGTGAGGTATTTGGAGACCCTACAGGGAAACGTTGTTACGAGGCGATCGCCGGATTAAAACAACCTTGTCCTGAATGTCCTACCTTTCGTGTTTTTGACAGTAACGCTCCGCAACTCTGGGAATGGGTGGATAGTAAAACAGATCGCGTATATCAGATTTACGATTATCCATTCAAGGATATGAATGGTGAGCCGATGGTTGTGGAAATGGGTTTAGATATTACTGCTGTCAAAAAAGCTGAGTCTGCTTTGCGACAAAGGGAGCAGGAATTAACTCAAAAAAATCAACAACTTCAAGAAACCCTTGAACAATTACAAAAAACCCAAGCACAACTAATTCAAACAGAAAAAATGTCTTCTTTGGGACAATTAGTTGCGGGTGTAGCTCACGAAATTAATAATCCCATTAGCTTTATCAATGGCAATATCACTCATGCTAAAGAATACATCCAACAATTGCTAGAAATACTGCAACTTTACCAAAAAGAATATCCTCATCCAACACCATTGATTCAGGAAGAAATAGAAGCGATCGAGTTAGATTTTCTGATTGAAGACCTACAAAAATTAATAAATTCTATGCAAATCGGCAGCGATCGCATTCGCAACATTGTACTGTCGTTACGGAATTTCTCACGACTGGATGAAGCAGAAATGAAAGCAGTGGATGTTCATAGTGGTATTGATAGTACGCTAATGATTCTGCAAAACCGCCTCAAAGGCAAGCCTGACAGTTGCGAAATCAAAATTATTAAAAAGTATAGTCAACTCCCTCTAATAGAGTGTTACGCCGGTCAACTTAACCAGGTGTTTATGAATATTATTACTAACGCGATCGATGCTTTGGAAGAGTTATATGTCAATAACCAGGAGTCAAGTTGTAATCCAAAAATCACTATTCGCACTGAGTTACTCAACTCAGATTGGGTTGCTATTGAAATTGCGGACAATGGAGTGGGAATGTCCCAAGAAATTCAACAACGTCTATTCGATCCCTTCTTTACAACTAAAGTAGTAGGTAAAGGAACTGGTTTAGGGATGTCAATTAGTTATCAAATTGTCACAAAAAAACATCAGGGTCAACTGCGATGTATTTCATCTCTAGGAGAAGGAGCAACATTTATAATTGAGATTCCTATTCGACAAAATAAATCTATACAGCCAAATTTCCTGCTTGACAATAAAGAAGTGCAAAAATGCTAAAAATCTTTAATCTTTTGGGATTTTCTATGAAGTTTTTCCAGCAGTTATCAATTAGATTCATAATACATATTTGTAGTGACACAACTATTTGTGCCACTACTGTGTAATCAGCAAAAATTATAATTGCTATATAATCTAATTATCTGTACTGGCAGAAAGAACTTTACTGTAATATTCTGTTTTAGTATAGATACTGATAATACTATCACCAACTGCAAAAAAACTGCCTTCTTGCTCATTTTTAGAAAATTGCAAATTTGGGTATTTCGCAGCAGCTTCATCATAAGTCATGGCTTTGGCTTGCATTTGTTCTGGCAATAGTCCAGTACAACCAATGTAAAATACTAAGGGAGATATTTTATCTTGGTAGATATTTTCTGCATATTGTTCTAACTTTTTATTTGCCACCGTTAAAGCTGCAACCATTTCTTCTTTGCCGATCTGCTTACCAGTTTGTTTATCCTCTAATAACTGCGCTAAACTATCAGCACCAACTTTCTTAAGAATACCTTCAACAATGCCATTTTGCTCAAGCCCAAGAAAATCATCAAAAATTGGTTTCATCAATTCGTCAACTTTTGTAATCTTGGTACGTGATGATAATAACCTGTGCCTAACAGCGAGATTTTCATTAAATACCATCTCAAAACTCGGATTCATGATAATTTCTCCGGTTTCTTTGTCATAAAGGCGATACATTCTATTGAGAAACTTGTTAGCAGAAGGGAACTTACTCAGATTCAGAATATCTTGACTGCCAATATCGATTTTATAGCTCAATTTTGAGTCAATAGTCCCATCGACTAAAGCTTGCTTGATATCAGTATATTCGTTGGTTGTAGGAAAATTGATGTAAGTATTCTTAGACAGATAGTGCTTTTTAAACTCATCTAACTGCGTCTCGATAAATACATCTGACTCATTTTTCAAGTGAGCGCACATAATACTATTCAGTACTTTAATTTCTGCGAGTTCATTGAATAGTCCATCAATACTGCTGTAACTACTATTAGCAGCTACAAGTGGCAAATTATCTAACTGAATCGTATATTCTGCCCAAAAGTCAAATTCTTCTGCGTCTAGTATGCCTTTTTGTTTGAGTAAATCAAAGACTTTTTTACTGCTAATTTTGACTTGTAATGACTTTACGTTTATTTTACCGTCACTTACAATCGTGTAATTATTAAAAGCGTTGAGGTCATTTACTAACAAGCCTGCTACTTCAATAGTAGGAGTTTGGTCTTCAAATTTTGCAAGTTTAACTCTACGCTTGATAAGCATATTGATAGTAGCAGCGTTGCGACTCAACTGAAACTCGCCCATGTCAACGTACTCAGCATTATCTATATATTCTGTTGTTAACCAAGGTTGTAACAGTTCTCCATTTTCGTTTCTAATGCCTCTAATACGTTTAATACCTGTTCTTTGATAATCTTCTTGTAAGTGCTTGATATTGATGATAATGTTATTGCAGTATTGTCCAAAAATTTGGATTAATTCTACTAGAGAAATTTTATTGTCGCTCATATTCTCACCTTGCGAATAAGGTCAATAATCTTTTATAACAAGGTTATTGAAGTTTATTAATATTCCAAAATAAACTGTTCTTACCGTGTGAAATTTAATGGTAAGTTTGTGGATGATTGAGGGTTTAAGTTTAAACGCAGAGGGGAGGCAGCGCGTTGCGGGGGTTCCCACGGCAGTCGCTCATGGGGGAAACCCCCAAGACCTCGCTGCCTCCCCGTTGTAGCGACTGCCGTCGCGCAGAGTATAGCGCAGAGGAACGCAAAGTAAGTTTTGAGTCTATTCGCTAGGAATTTAGGCAACGCGAAGAACAGCCTTGCCTTGAATTATAGTACAATTGTATCATACAAAGGACAAGCTGTGTAGGCGTAGCCGCTGCTAGATATTGCTTTGTTTTGAGTCTAGATTTAGGCTCCGGGTTTGAAATAATCGAAGAGGCGATCGCCTGAATCTGCACGAATCAATGCTACAACTACATCTGGTAAGGCAGCTAAACTGGGGTAAACTAAGTAACGCGGTTCCCAACGGGGACGGAACTTATCTTTGTAGGCGTGGAGTCCCTTGAAGTTGTAGAAACGATTCAAATGCTCGTAAAGATAGCGCAATACTTTCTCCAAGCGGCGCGATTCTGGGTTGTCTCCAACTCCAGCAAGTGCAGAAAGACCGAAATTAAAGCTGTCGTAGCCATTCTCTTTAAAATGCTGGAGCAGGGAAATAAATAGAAAGTCCATTGTGCCATTTTCAAGAGATGAGCGATGTCGCATCATGTCAATAGTCGCTTCGTTGAGTTGGTACTCGCGGATAATGTTGGCAAAGGCGCTGATGTTACCTTCAGGATTATGCACCACAGCAATCTCGCACTCTCGCAGGTAAGCTTCGTCAAACCAACCCAAAGAAAATTGTTTTTCTGAACCTTGTACCATTTTCAACCATTCATCACTCACAGATTTGAGCCGATGCAATAAATCATTGGCGATGGGTGGTTGGTAAAAGTCGATTTGGTATCCTAGCTTAGTTAAACGACTGATTGATGGTCTAAAGTTTTTACCGGCTTTACCTTGTAAGGTAAAACTTTTTAAGTCAACGATCGCTTCTTCTCCAATCTTAAGTACTTTAAACCCTAACGATTTGTAAAGTTCAACATCATCGGGCATAGTTTGGTAAAAGCCAGGATACCAGTCATTACGCTGACAAAACTGTTGGAAAGCAATAATTGTCTCTTTGCGGTCTTCAATGGGGCCGATGGGATCTCCTAAGGCGATCGCACCCCGTCCTTTGGGAACATAAGCAATTACACTATTACCCGAAGGACTGAAATAATAACTTTTATCATTTAAGAGAGTGAGCGCTGCTAAAGAAGAACATCCATATTGCTCGACAATTTCTTTAACTCTTCTTCGCTCATTTGTAGTTGTTAGATTTCGCCAAAACACAGGTTGCAACAGCATTACCATTGCATAAGTAATAGTACCTGCGGCAATAATATAGATAGAATTAGCAAAAAATTCTCCAAATCGACTCTTTGGTTGCAGCCCCCAATTATCCTCGGTGAAGAACATCGCCAAAGTCTGAACTATCGCTTCCCGCCAATTAAAATTCTCTGAAAATTTGCCGTCTAACAAGTAAAATCCAATAGTTCCGTATGCCAGGGTAAATAATAAAGCGCCTATCAGCACTCTGACTCCCCGTGCAATGGAAGGACGGTCTGATTGCGCCGTGAAATAATAGCGCATCAAGATTAATTGCAGCAGCAAAACTCCAGAGAGTAGGCTTTCTTCATAGTCCAGTCCTTTTAGCAAATGGCTGAAAATGGAAATTATTAATAAACCAATGGTAAGTAACCAGGCTATTCTTTTACGGCGTAATAAATTAGTAGCAAGTGTTAATAAAATAAACCCAGTCAATGCTGCAAATATATGACCGCTGGCACGAATTTCAAATGGTAAAAATTCATTTAACCAGTGAGTCCGCCCATACAGGTTAGGTGTCACTGCTGATAATAAATTTACTACTCCGACTAAACCTGTTAGGAAAGCTGCACTCCAAAGTCCAATCTGAGTTTTTAAATTATTTGTCATTTGTCATTTGTCATTGGTCACTTGTACTGAGCGAAGCCGAAGTATTGGTCATTGGTCATTTGTCATTTGTCATTTGTTATGGCGTTAAAACTCTTAACTCTTAACTCCTAATTGTTTAAACTGTTCTCCGACATAGGAGAGTGAATCTTTAAGATGTTTGTGGAAGTAGTTCCAGCCTACATTAGCACCAGACAAACCATGACCGCCAGGAAATGCATAAAATACGTGAGCAATGCCTAATTTATTTAAGGTTTCGTTAAAGGCTTTGGTAGAGGCTAACAAATTAGGATCGTTCACACCCGCATCTAGGTAAAAACGCAATCGCTTCCTATCTTTAACTGGTAGCTGTTGCACAATTTGTTGAGGACTATTTTGTGAACCGCTGTCATCAGTAAAGTAACCGCTATGGCTAAACAAAATCTGAAAGTTGTTGAGATAGCGTAATCCAATATTAAATGCACCCCATCCTCCAGAAGATAAACCTCCTAGTGCCCAAAATTGGGGTTCTTCCAAAGTGCGGTAGCGCGACTTGACAACTTGTACTAATTCTGAACCAATCAAAGTCCCCATTTTGCCATTCGGCCCATCAAAGTAATCGGGGTCGTATAAAGGACTAGAACCGCGATTATCATTACCATCAGGTGTAATCACAATCGATGGCGGTAATTTTCCACTTTGATAAAGTTCATGCAATACATCTAAAAGTGCGTATTTATCAGCATAGGCACGAGCGTCATCATGACCACCGTGTAGTAAGAATATCACAGGGTAGCGCTTTTGGGGATTTTTGCTATAACTAGGGGGCAAAATCACGCCGTAGTTACGGACTGCACCCATCGCTTGGGAGTTGAAGGTTGCTAATTGAAACTTTAGCCCAGTATTTGCCTCTTTTTTGGGTGGGTCTAGTTGTGGCGCACCTAAGATGAATACATAATAATAACCAACGCTAGTGAGGAGTGCGATCGCTCCTACTAAGCCAATTAAAAATTTAGAAATCTTCATATTTTTTATATTCTTTTAACTTAAAAAAATTACCTCCATTAGAACTTACTATAATGAACATTTTCAAAATAGCAGTATAATTTTGAAAATGTGGTTTTCAAGTATTAAATGGTTGGTAAAATAGTATTATTTATTATACTAATAATCTCTCAAGTTGAAATTGATGGGGAAGCAAGTTCGTAGTAAGGACTTTAGTCCTTAATTTTCCAAGCACTAAAGTGCTTACTACAAACTTTTCATTACTAGCTTAGACCTTGTCTTATGGATTTTTAATTATTTTGACCATTTTTTATGATTAATACTTAAAGTTTTATCAGCCATATTTGCTGTTTCTGAAGCTCGAAATTGTTCGCCGACAAATGTCAATGAATCTGCTAAATGCTTCCGCCAGTATTGCCAAGTGTGACTGCCAGGAAACTGACGAAATGAATTATAAATTTTAAGTTGATTTAGTACTTTCCTAAATTGCTCGGCTTCCTTGAGTTCATCAATATCTGATGTACCCGAATCCAGGTAGATTTTTAATTTTTTTTGAGCTTGTATAGGAATGGTTTTGATATAAAATATTGGGCTATTCGCCGGGCCACTTTTATCTTGAAAATAACCACTATGACTAAATAAAATCGAGAAACGATCCAGGTTGTGTAATCCGACATTTATTGCTCCCCAACCACCAGAAGATAAACCACCTATCGCCCAAAAAGCTGGATTATTTATTGTCCGATAACGGCTTTGCACAACTTTTACTAACTCATCGCCCACGGCTGTAGAGACTTTACCATTAGGGCCATCGATATATTCTGGATCTCGGTACGGACTAGAGCCACGTTTGTCGTTGCCATCTGGTGTAATGATGATGCTGGGTGGCAACTTACCTGTAGTATAAAGTTGTTCTACAGTCTTGAGAGCTTGTCCCTTATTCTGAATAAACCAATCACTGGGATTACCATGTCCACCGTGGAGGAGAAAGATTACAGGATACCTTTGTTTTGGGTTTTGCTCATAGCCAGGAGGTAAAGAAACGCCATAAGTGCGACTTGCACCCATTGCTTGACTATCGTAGGTTTCAATTTTATAGGTTAGGGGAGTTTCTGAGTTGCTAGTATTGCGCTGGGTTGGAACAACAGAAGGCGTTGTTTGTAAATTCTGCTGTTGCGGTGGTTTTGCGACGACACTTTGGTAAAAATTACAGCTAACTAGAGTTAATACTGAAAATAGCAAGAGAGTTTTAGATTGTTTGTAGTTCATCTTTGAAGGGAATTGAGCATGGGGTAGTCGTTGCTTGTTTTCAAAATCTTATGCAAGTGATATGTCAACGCTGTGTCAACAGAATGGAAACTTTACGACTGGTTGTAAATTAAAAGTCAAGGTTAGGATAAGTTTCTTCACTATGCTTAAAAACCTGCAACTCAATTTCAGTTCTTTGTTTGGCTTGTTGCTGCTGGTGCTTTCCCTGTTGGCGATCGCTAACGAATTACGTGAGTATAATTATCGTGATATCCTCAACTCTCTAGCTGCTATTCCCAAAAGTCGCGTAAGTTGGGCAATTTGGCTGACAGCTTTGGGTTATCTAGTGATGATTGGGTACGATATCTTAGGTTTTAACTACATTAATCGTTCTTTAAGTTGGAATAAGATAGCTTTCACTAACTTTATTAGCTCTGCATTTAGTAATACCATCGGTTTTGCTTTGCTGACTGGCAGTGCTATCCGTTATCGATTTTATGCTAGTTGGGGAGTGTCAGCAGTAGCGATCGCTCAAGTAATTGCTTTCGCCAATTTTACTTTTTGGTTGGGAATGTTTGCTGTTGCAGGTTTATTATTTATCATCAATCCTTTGAAGGTTCCCACTCAATTACATTTACCTTTTGCTACTGTGCGTCCCATCGGTGTAATTTTTCTGCTATTAGTTGCAGTTTACTTACTAGGAAGTATTTTTATCAAACAACCATTAATCATTCGTAGACATGAATTTCGATTTCCTTCTTTGAAAATATCTCTGGCTCAAATAGCAATTTCTAGTTTTGACTGGATTCTGGCGGCAGCAGTTCTTTATGCTTTACTTCCTAGTAATATATCTTTGTCATATTTAGACTTTTTGGGAATTTATTTACTAGCGATGTTTGCAGGTATGGTTAGTAATGTTCCCGGTGGTTTGGGAGTATTTGAAACTATAATTTTGCTGATTCTCTCTTCAAAAGTTTCGGCGGCGGCAGTTTTGGGTTCAATGTTAGCTTATCGGGGAGTTTATTATTTCTTACCTTTGCTAATAGCAGCAGGCTTGCTCGGACTTTATGAAATGAGATTTAGAAAGGGGAATTAAAAAATAGAACTCTTGCATGAATCACAGATAAGAACGACACCCCGCCAACGCTATGTTTTGTGTCCTCTCCCCAAAGTATCGGTGACGATGTACACACAAGTTATCGAATCACTACCAGTTCTCGAATTACCCCACCCTAACCCTCCCCTTATAAAGGGGAGGGAACTAAATTTCTTTTTTCCCCCCTTTATAAGGGGGGATTAAGGGGGGTAATTCGACTTGTGCGTACACTGTAGCCGATGTTTTGGAGAGGGGATTAAGAGGTGAGGTGTTAGGGAATTTTGCAAGATATCTAATGAATAACGTGTGGAGTTCAGCTTTGGTATAAGCACTACTATACATTGATACCAAATTCGTAAAATCAGTAACTACCGTTATTTTTAAATGCGGAATCCTGCGGTGCTATCTTCACATTCGGCAGTATAAATTCATAATTTTTGCTGAGGCGATCGCTAAACAAATCCCACAAAAATAGTAACAGTTAGTTGCAAGTTTTGAAGTAGATTTCCAGAAATCAGCATCAAAATTTGGTTTTACTATTTGAGGATAGAAATAATCATGAAAAATCAAGTATTGTTTGGCGCTATATTCATAGCAACTTGGGTAGGAACATTAATTCCCAGTGCTTTTGCTGCTTCACCCTGTTCTGTAGGACAAAAAGCTGAAGTTCTTTGGAAGGAAAAATGGTATCCAGCAACGGTACTTCAGGTTAATGATGAGAAGTGCTATATTACCTACGATGGTTATGATAGTTCCTGGGATGAATGGGTTGGCACTGCACGCTTTCGGGCATCATTTCAAGCTGGCGATGCAGTGAGAATTTTGTGGAAAGGAAAATGGTATCCAGGGCAGGTTTTAGAAGTTAGCAACGATCTTTATAAAATTACTTATGATGGCTACGATAGCTCTTGGGATGAGTGGGTTGAACCTGCAAGAGTAAGCAGATAGAGAATATTTCAGTTTTATAAGTTTAAAGGGGCGATTTCACCTGTTGAAGTCGTCCCTTAAAATTTAAAAGGGTGATTATAAACCACAGCTACTCACCCCTAAAAGATTGGTTTGGCGTTGCTTTCCCGCCCGGAAATAAATTTCGGGCTAATAGCTCAAGTCCGTTGAAACGGACTGAAATCAGAGTAATCAGAAATGATGGGTTAGACCTTTTATTAATTCGCCAACAGTCTCATTTCATTCGCCCTAGCTCTGTTAAACTGAGAATCATAAGTGAAATCTCGTATACTTTGGCAAACTTATGGAGCCAGTATCACTGACAGCAGGTGCGATCGCAACTTTGGTAATCATCAAAGCCTTTGAGAAAACTGGGGAAATCATCGGCGAAAAGGCTTGGAACGAAGGCGAAAAGTTGTTAGTTCTGCTGAAACGCAAGGAACCTAGTACGGCGAAGGTTATCGAACAGGCTAAAACGCAACCTTTAGATTATGGTCAAGCTTATCTTATTGGGCAGCAGGTAGAGGAAGCAGCAAAGAAAGATCCTGAAATTGCTCAAGCTGTGGAAGCATTGGCTAAAGAAGCTCAACCGCAATTGACTCAAACTATTGAAAACTATAAAGGGATAATTATTAAAGGCGGAACTAATACTGTTTCTGGCAATACCTTTAACTTCTGACTACAGTCGCCCGAACGGGAACGGGTAAAGTTAAATCGCCCTACTGAAATACCGCAAAATTTGCCCCTGAGTGGGGTGGTGGAATTTGTCGGACGTGAAGAAGAATTGCAAAACCTCCACCAACTTTTGCAGGATAATAAACAAGTTGCGATCGCAGCTATTGCTGGTATGGGTGGAGTTGGTAAAACAGAACTCGCCCTCCAATATGCTATCAAACGCCGCGAAATATATAACGGTGGGCTTTGCTGGTTGCAACCAAAAACTGGGAATGTGGGCATTCAAGTTGTGCAGTTTGCCAGAACGCAGCTTGATTTAAAGCCGCCAGAAGATTTTGATATAGTCGCTCAAGTGCAATATTGTTGGCGGCGTTGGCGTGAGGGTGATGTGCTGCTAGTGCTGGATGATATCAGCGACTACGAGCAAGTCAAGCCTTACTTACAGTCGCTACCTTCTCGGTTTAAAGTGTTGATGACTACGCGCCAAAACTTGGGACGCATCGCACAGTTATCTTTGGATGTGCTGCAACCAGAGGCGGCGCTGGAGTTATTGAAGTCTTTACTCAAGGAAACACCAGAGCGAATTGAAAAAGAATTAGCTTTAGCAAATCAGTTGTGTGAGTGGCTGGGATATTTACCTTTGGGTGTGGAATTAGTGGGGCGCTATCTGGTGCGGAAACAGGATTTATCTTTAGCAGAAATGTTGCGGCGGTTGGAGAACAAGCGATTAGATGAGCGTTCTCTCTCTAAATCTAAGTTGGAAGCCGACATGACAGCACAACGAGGTGTGTTAGCAGCCTTTGAGTTGAGTTGGCAGGAATTAGAGGACGACGATAAACAATTGGGCTGTTTATTGAGTTTATTTGCTGCCGCACCCATACCTTGGAAGTTGGTAGAACAGTGTTTACCAGAAGAAGATGCCGAAGATTTAGAAGAAATTAGAGACGATAGCTTGCTGAATCTACATTTACTCCAACGCAAAGGTGAGGGAATCTATCAATTACATCCTCTACTGCGGGAGTTTTTTCAATATAAGTTTACAGGTTTAGCACAAGGAGAGGAATTAAAGCGATCGCTTTGTTGGGTAATGGTAGCAGTTGCCAAAGATATTCCTGAAGACGCTACCCTTAAGCAAATTACTGCTGTCTCCCCTACCATTCCTCATATAGCTGAAGTAGCGAATCATCTCATTCAATACGTCAGCGATGATGATTTACTTTGGCCTTTTGAGGGCAACGCTAGATTTTATAATGCTCAAGGTTTATATAACCAAGCTTTACCCTGGTTGGAACAATGTCTAGAAGTCACTAAAAAACGCTTTGCAGAAGAACATCCAGATATCGCCCAAAGCCTCAACAACCTAGCGGAGCTCTACGTCTTTCAAGGCAGATACAGCGAAGCCGAACCCCTTTACATCCAAGCTTTAGCACTCAGGCGTCAACTGCTGGGTGAAGAACATCCAGATATCGCCCAAAGCCTCAACAACCTAGCGGAGCTTTACGTCTTTCAAGGCAGATACAGCGAAGCCGAACCCCTTTACATCCAAGCTTTAGCACTCAGGCGTCAACTGCTGGGTGAAGAACATCCAGATATCGCCCAAAGCCTCAACAACCTAGGGTATCTCTACGACTTTCAAGGCAGATACAGCGAAGCCGAACCCCTTTACATCCAAGCTTTGGCACTCTTGCGTCAACTGCTGGGTGAAGAACATCCACATCTCGCCTCTAACCTCAACAACTTAGGGCATCTCTACAACTCCCAAGGCAGATACAGCGAAGCCGAACCCCTTTACATCCAAGCTTTAGCACTCAGGCGTCAACTGCTGGGTGAAGAACATCCAGATGTTGCTACTAGCCTCAACAACCTAGGGTATGTCTACTACTCCCAAGGCAGATACAGCGAAGCCGAACCCCTTTACATCCAAGCTTTGGCACTCAGGCGTCAACTGCTGGGTGAAGAACATCCAGATATCGCCCAAAGCCTCAACAACCTAGCGTGTCTCTACGACTCCCAAGGCAGATATAGCGAAGCCGAACCACTTTACATCCAAGCTTTGGCACTCAGGCGTCAACTGCTGGGAGATGAACATCCTAATGTTGCACTTAACCTCAACAATCTAGCGTATTTCTACTACTCCCAAGGCAGATACAGCCAAGCCGAACCCATTTACATTCAAGCTTTGGCACTCTGGCGCAAGCTGCTGGGTGAAGAACATCCAGATGTCGCCATTAGTCTCAACAACCTAGCGTTACTCTACTACTCCCAAGGCAGATACAGCGAAGCCGAACCCCTTAACATCCAAGCTTTGGCACTTAGGCGTAAACTGCTGGGTGAAGAACATCCAGATTTTGCCATTACTCTCAACAATCTGGCAAAACTCTACTACTTACAAGGACGTTACACTAAAGCTGAACCGTTGTATTTGCAAGCTTTGGAGATTTTTGAGCAACGATTAGGGGTAGATCATCCCTCGACTATGAAGTGTTGTGAGAATTTGGCAAATCTTCGCGTAGGCGTAGCCCGCCGCAGGCATCGCCTCCCTCCAAATCCAGAATAAGCTAGTTTTGTGCAAAGCGTACCGTGATAAAACTGAAAAGTGCGATCGCTTTAACTCGGACTTTCCTGTTCTGAACTCTGAGGTAGAATGAGGCTCCTCAATCTACGCCAGTTTTAGTTTTTAGCCTTAACCCAAGCGTATTGTTATATAGGCAATCGCCTCACTCGGAAAGTTTCATTACTTACAGAAATAATTGCCCCTAACTCTAAATCTTCCTGACATTCACTTAAAACTTGCGTCAACCGTTCATTAATTGCATCATAATTTTCGTTCCCCAACCTAAACAAAATCACACTAGGTAAACTCTCCCCACTCACGGCTAAAAGTTGGGCAAAATCTAAATCTATAGTTAATAAAATTCTTCCTTCTGCACGGGCTTTAATTAAAATCTCATCATCTGGTAGTCTTTGCAAACCTTCATCGCGCAAATGCACTACATCATAACCAGCACCACGCAACCAAGTTACAGTGCGTAGTGAAATTCCCATATCTGCCAAAAACTTCATTATTACTTGTTAAGCACTTTTGAAGGTATAAACTCGTTCTTGAGTCAACCATGCTGCATAAAGAAGAGATTGACGAATATCTTCTGCTTCTAAATCAGGATATTCTTCTAAAATTTCTTCTGTAGACTTTCCATAAGCTACCAAATTTACCACTAAAGAAACTGGAATTCGCATCCCGCGAATGCAAGCTTGTCCAGCCATAATGCTAGGGTCAAATGTAATTCTCTCCAGACCTAACATAAACGATCGCTCCAAAATCTTTTTTATCGCTCTGAGGTGCAATGATGATATTGTAAAACCTAGCGCTCTATTTTTGATTGTAAACCCATAAGCGATCGCCTCCCCCCAAATCCAGAATAAGCTAGTTTTGTGCAAAACGTACCGTAATAAAACTGAAAAGGGCGTTAGCGTTCGCAAAGCGTCTCGTAGAGAAGCTCACCGTTGGCGTAGCCTTTCGTAGAGAAGGTATCGCCTAGACTAAAATTCATATTGAAATAAGTAAAAATGCGATTCGACTTATTCAAAATAAGCTTTTACTTTCTCAAAAGCAGCTTTTACTTTCTCAAAAGGAACTTTTACTTTCTCATTTTGGTGTTTTCCGCAAGCAAAAGAAGCTTTTACTTTCTCAAAAGCAGCTTTTGCTTTCTCATTTTGGTGTTTTCCGCAAGCAAAAGAAGCTTTTACTTACTTAAAAGGAGTTTTTACTTTCTCATTTTGGTGTTTTCCGCAAGCAAAAGCAGCTTTGACTTACTCAAACCCCAGTTTGCTTTCTCATTTGAGTAATTCACGCATTCATTTTGGTATATCATTGAGCCGGAAGCTGGCGTAGGCGTAGCCCGTCGGAGACATCGCTTCTTGGAAATCTTAAAGACTATTCCATTCTTCTAACGTGATTTCCCGCTCTAGAATAACCTCAACTTCTCGAATCATCATCCGCAATTGCGGTACAGAATACTCATCATTAGAGGGAATAGTTAGGCGATATTCTCCGTAAACCATAAACTGATGTCTTGTTCCAGAAAAAGGGCCATCAAAGCCAAGCGGTCGTAATTTTTTTACAAAATCACGACGTTACAGGGTATCCATCGGCTCAAGAGTCGGCTTTTTGTTGAGGTCAATATTATCAATTACTGGTAGAGAATGTCCCAGCTTTAACCCAAGCAAAATCCAGTCTTCTAGCGTTGAGCGTAATTCATCCTCACACTCGCGCAAAGTTGATGCAAAGGCTATTACTCCTTTGCAAACAGGAATTCTACCTGTAAATGTACCATCTTCGAGCTTGTCATAAATTGCCTGGGCGATCGCTCGGTCAACATAATCGCTCAGAATAAACCTTATCGCCATGAAATCTCGCGTTGTGCTACCAGTTTAATCTTACGTTGAATGATGGTGCTTGGTCGATGAAGCGTCTACGCTCTAGAAAAGAAGTGGAAATTAGAAGCGATGTCTACAACGGGCGGTTCCTGAGCGCAGCCGAAGGGCTACGCCTACGCACTGATGTAGTTGTAAATTGCCCCCGACACGCTACACTTACACCTTCACAACAAAAAATCAGCTACGATCGATCATATAATTATCTTCACAAACATAGCAATGTTAATTACATACACTGCAAAATATACAAAAACTAATAGCGGATATATGGGACAACTCATTGAATGGCAAGAAGTCATCACAGAGGCAGAAACTATAGAAGAATGCAGGGCTATGTTGCAAGATGCAACAAAAGAAATGATTCTTGCCTATCGTCAACAAAATAAGGAAATTCCTACAGGTAATTCTTTGCTCGAACAAATTCCTATAGAGGTTTGAGTGTGTCCGTCAAACGAAAAGAGCTAATTAAATACTTAGAACAAAATGGCTTTTATTTATTAAGGGAAGGAGGAAATCATTCTATTTATACTAATGATATAAAAACTCTTCCTGTAAAACGGCATCGCACTATTGATCGGATTACTGCTAATGAGATTTGCAAGCAAGCAGGTTTATTACCTAATTTTTAATTGCTCTGTTAGTTCGTAGTGAAGCACAAACAGCAAACGCTACCCTAGAAATCAGCATCACTCAAACCTTGAAGTTTCAAATATGATAGCTTCACCTCACCAAAACTACCTCACCGCTCAAGAATACCTCCAAATGGAGGAACAGAGCGATATCAAGCATGAATATATAGACGGCTACATCTATGCAAAGCCTGAAGTACTCGATCCACATGTTACCGTTGCTGGAAACCTTGCCGTTCTCCTCCGTAATCATGTGCGCGGCTCTGGTTGTCGTGTTTACATGGCTGACATGAAAGCCAGAATTGAATCTCTGAATCGCTTTTATTATCCCGATGTGATGGTTACTTGCGATCGACGAGATCGAGAAACGCCTGGTTATAAAAGATTTCCCTGTTTAATTGTCGAAGTTTTATCTAATTCTACCGAAGCCTTTGACCGGGGCGACAAATTCGCCGATTATCAAGCACTGGAAAGTCTGCAAGAATATGTTTTAATTAATACAAAACGTCAGAGAGTTGAGTGTTTTCGACGTAATGAACAAGGGTTATGGGT
Organism: Nostoc sp. DedQUE04; assembly: GCF_034530995.1. Lineage (NCBI taxonomy): Bacteria > Bacillati > Cyanobacteriota > Cyanophyceae > Nostocales > Nostocaceae > Nostoc > Nostoc sp. DedQUE04. The sequence continues at coordinate 20,042 of NZ_JAVRCA010000092.1, forward strand.
TTTACAATCTTACACAGCAGAGCATCAATCATTTCGACTCAATAGCGTGGATTTTGAGGAAACAATGGCCACACTCTACGAAGATGTAGTTTTTGAATAATCAATTATTATAAAGTATTCGACGCAATATTTAGTAAAATATATAACTGATAAGCCTTGAAAGCTTCCTTACTAGGCGGAAGCGTTGATGAAAGCAGGCACAATTGATTAAAAAAAGTTATGGCGCTCATAGTTCAGAAATACGGTGGTACATCTGTCGGTTCAGTCGAACGTATTCAAGCTGTTGCACAGCGTGTTTATAAAACTGTTCAAGCTGGAAACTCTATTGTCGTAGTGGTTTCGGCAATGGGCAAAACCACCGATGGACTCGTCAAACTAGCTACTGAAATTTCTCCAAATCCTAATCGCCGGGAAATGGATATGCTGCTTTCCACTGGCGAACAAGTAACTATTGCCTTACTCAGTATGGCTTTGCAGGAACTCGGACAGCCTGCAATTTCGATGACTGGCGCTCAGGTAGGAATTGTTACCGAAGCCGAACACAGCCGCGCTCGGATTTTGCATATTGAAACTACTCGCCTAACTCGCCACATAAATGCAGGTAAAGTAGTTGTAGTAGCTGGCTTCCAAGGTATCTCTAGCGTTGGAGAGATGGAAATTACGACTTTGGGTCGTGGTGGTTCCGACACTTCAGCAGTGGCGATCGCAGCCGCATTAAAAGCAAATTTTTGCGAAATTTATACAGACGTTCCAGGTATTCTCACTACAGACCCCCGCTTAGTTGCCGAAGCTCAGTTGATGGATGCGATCAGCTGCGATGAAATGTTGGAATTAGCTAGCTTGGGCGCAAAAGTGCTGCATCCCCGTGCTGTGGAAATTGCCCGTAACTATGGGGTTCCCCTTGTAGTTAGGTCTAGTTGGACAGATCAACCAGGTACTTGGGTGACATCAGCCAAACCCCAAGGGCGATCGCTAATCAATCTGGAAATTGCCCGTCCTGTAGATCATGTAGAATTTGACACTAACCAAGCAAAAGTCGCTTTGTTGCGCGTACCTGATAAACCAGGTGTGGCAGCCAGGTTATTTGGCGAAATTTCTCGGCAAAAAGTAGATGTAGATTTGATTATTCAGTCAGTTCATGAAGGTAACAGTAATGACATTGCCTTTACTGTCACCACACCAATATTAAAACGGGCAGAAGCAGTAGCAACAGCGATCGCCCCAGCACTGAGGAGTCAATCTAACCCTAAATCTGACGAAGCCGAGGTAATGGTAGAACATAACATTGCCAAAGTCAGCATCGCAGGTGCAGGAATGATTGGCCGTCCTGGTGTAGCTGCAAAGATGTTCGCCACATTAGCTGAAGCAGGCGTGAACATTCAAATGATTTCCACCAGCGAAGTGAAAGTAAGTTGCGTAGTCAATGCAGCAGAATGCGATCGAGCCGTTTTAGCACTTTGCGCCGCTTTTGAGATCGAAGCAGGGAAAGGGGAGACAAGGGGACAAGGGGGACAAGGGGGACAAGGAGGACAAGGGGGACAAGGAAGAATCATTGAAGAAACTTCTCCCTTATCTCCCCCCTCTCCCTTGTCTCCCTTATCTCCTCCCTCTCCCCCGGTTCGCGGTGTCGCCCTCGATTTGAACCAAGCGCGTCTTGCGATTCGCCAATTACCAGATCGTCCGGGGATGGCGGCTAAGTTGTTTGGATTATTAGCGCAACACAATATTAGTGTTGATATGATTATCCAATCTCAGCGTTGCCGGGTAATTGATGGTGTTCCCAGAAGAGATATTGCTTTTACAGTCTCGCAGATAGACGGGGAAAATGCCAAAAAAATGCTGACTCAAGTAGCGGCAGAGTTAGGATGGGGTGAAGTTGTTTTAGATAGTGCGATCGCTAAAGTAAGTATTGTCGGTGCGGGGATGGTAGGACAACCAGGCGTTGCCGCTAAAATGTTTGAAGCTTTAGCTCAACAACAAATCAATATTCAAATGATTGCCACCTCAGAAATCAAAATTAGTTGTGTTGTGGCACAAGAGCAAGGTGTTAAAGCTTTGCAAGCCATTCATGCAGCCTTTGAACTGGCTGGTAGCGAGAAATTTGTCGTGCCAGCGTAAAAGCTGAATCAATGAGCTTTCACCCTAAATCCCTCTTCCAAGCTTAGGCTACCGTGTTTACACAAGTCAAATTACCCCCCTTAATCCCCCCTTGTAAAGGGGGGAAATAAGAAATCTAGTTCCCTCCCCTTTCCAAGGGGAGGGTTAGGGTGGGGTAAAACCTTGGTTACTCAGCTATTTCAGACTTGTGTATACACCGTAGCTCCCAAGCTTGGGAGAGGGACTTTGATATATACACGCGGTAGCAGCCCACGCATCGATCTCATTTGAAGTTACTTAATAAATAAATATTTATATTTTAAAATCAGTAGTAATAACACTTAAGCTATAATCGAACAATTTATCAGACTATAATTTTATATTGATGAATAGTCATTTACTAGATGGACATTATCAAATACTAAAAGTTCTCAATGATGGGGAAAAAGAGAAAACCTATCTAGTTGAAGATGTTAGTCTTAATGGCCAAGAATTTATAGTAAAGCAGTTATCTCTTCCTAATAGCAATCCTCAAGCTTTAACAATCCTACGCCGCTTGTTTGCCAGCAAGGCAGAAACTTTAGAAAAACTCGGACAAGAACACGATAAAATTCAAAAGCTCATTGCTTCCTTTGAAGGAAATGAAGAATTTTATCTAGTCCAAGAATTCATACCTGGTAATCCTTTAACTGACGAAATTATCCAGGGACAACTTCTCAAGGAAGACCAAGTAATTAGTCTTTTGTCAGAGATATTAGAAACTTTGGTTATTGTACATAGCTACGGCATAATTCATCGAAATATTACACCAGCAAATATTATTCGCCGGGAATCAGATAAAAAATTAGTTTTGGTTAATTTGGGTACTTTTAATGAAGCAACCGATAATACTGTTGAAAATTCCGAGTATATGCCTATAGAGCAAATTAACGGCAACCTCAAATACAACAGTGATATATATGCTTTAGGTCTTGTTGCGATCGCAGCACTAAAAGGTTTACCTACAAAGGAAATATCTAATTTGCGAAGTCAGAAAAATAAGCTGACAGGTGAAATACTTTGGCGCGATAAAAATCTCAAAGTTAACAGAAAATTAGCAAAAATTATTAATAAGATGGTGCGTTTTGACTATCGTAAGCGCTACCAGTATGCAACGGAAGTTTTAGACGACCTGAAAAAGTTAATAAATGTTGATGACGAGCAACAAAAACAGCATCAGAAAAAATTATTACTAGTTCTAGCAGGGATAGCTGGCTGTATTACCCTTAGTGTTGTAGCGTGGCAATTGAGATCGCCAAAACTTGTAAGTGATGCTCAAAAGACATTATACCAAGAGGGCGTAAATAAATATGAGTTAGGAAACTATGAAGAAGCAGTTGAAGATTTCAATCAAGCTATTAAATTAGATCCGCAAAACGCTTTAGCTTATAATAGGCGAGGTGATGCTTATTATCGATTAGGAGACTACGAGCAAGCACAAGCAGATTCTAGTCAAGCTATTTTACTTAATTCTCAAGATGCTAATGCCTATTTTGACCGAGGATTTGCTTTTTCGGCGTTAGGCAAATACAAAGAAGCGATCGCAGATTATACTCAAGCCATTAAGTTAAATTCTAAAGATGCTTATGCTTACTATGGACGAGGATTAGCTCGTACTCAATCGAAGGATAATAAAGGCGCAATTGAAGATTTTAGCAAAGCGATCGCTCTTAAACCCCAGTATACCGAAGCCTACTTGCAACGAGGTATTCTCCACCGCCGCCTCAAACAAAGACTTGAAGCAATCCAAGATTTTGATAAAGTAATTAAGATTAATCCTAGTGATGCCAAAGCTTATTATCAAAGGGGTTTAACTCAATCTATTAATCAACAAAAAGATGAAGCAATTAAAGATTACACAGATGCAATCAATATCAATCCCAAATACATAGAAGCCTATCTGAATCGTGGTGATATTTACAGCGATCTGGGAAATCAAGTAGAAGCTACTGAAGATTACAACACTATTTTACAGATAGATCCTAAATTTATTGCAGCTTATATTCACAGAGGTATTCACCGCTTTTCTTTTGGAGATTATAAAGGCGCTATTCAAGATTATACTGAAGCACTAAAACTAGATACTAATAATATAGCAGCTTACAACAACCGTGGTAACGCTTATCTGGAACTGGGAAATAAAAAAGCTGCAAATCAGGATTATTCACGAGCGATCGCAATTAATCCTAACAACGCCTTAGCCTATTATAATCGGGGCGTGATTCGCACCAAGCAGAAAAATAAATCGGGTGCGATCGCAGATTTTAAAAAAGCTGCAAAACTATTCCGACAGCAAGGCGAACAAGATAGTTATCAAGATGCACGGCGGGAAATTGCAATTCTGCAAAATAATTCAGCACCAGCGCCAACTAGTCGCCCAAAATCTGGGAAAATAGAAAAAAATTGAGCTACCACTCAATATAGTGTTGACTATCAACCGTCAAAACTCTTAGAGAGTGATTGTGCTATTTAAATGTGTTTTACTTTACAAATTTACGACTAGTACTTTATCAAACTAGTTTTGATGGTTTGTAGTAAGCACTTTATTGTTTAAAAAACAAGGACTAAAGTCCTGAGTAATTACCATGAGTCACAGTATTTTATTACGACTCAATTAGGATTGCTATATGCTAATTCTCCTGACTTTTTATTCAGATAATCTGGAAATCTTCAGCCATAGAGATGTGGATACGGTACTGAAACGAATTGATGGTTCTCACAATATTTGGTTGCGTTGTGTTCACTTCCGCGATCGCACTGGAACAGCCAGGATTATCAAGCACTTTGGACTAAATCCATCTCGTGTTAACATGATTTTTAACCATTCTCCGGTAGGAATAGATGAAGACGTAGAAGATTGTTTATTTGACAGTTATGAAATCCTCAGTTCTCAAATAAAAAATAATGAATTTGAGGTTGTGCGTGGCAACATTGTAGTTGGAAATAATTTTATCATAACTTTTGAAATCACTGAATTAAAAATTTTAAGTATTTTAACTAATAATCTCCAAAAGCGAACTATAGATATTCAAAAATTGGGAATTGACTATCTTTTTTATCTCATATTTAAAGATATTTTAAATAACTACGAAACTGTATTTACCTATATTTCGAGAAAACTTGATGATTTAGAAGATGAAGTTTTAGACAATTCTGGTGACGAATCAACGTACCAAAAAATTGCCACAATGAGGCAATCTACTCGTTCTGGACGACGTAATTTTCAAAGTATCAAGTTACTTATGGCTATTATGGATAATGAAGATTTCCAATGGCTCGGCCAGCCAGTGAAGGAACTATTCAATCAAGAATTGGTTCATCACGTTGATAAACTCTGGCAAGAATATCAAGCTATAAGAGCCTGGATGTCAGAATTAATGGAAATTCAACGCGATAATATTGCTAGTAAAACAGGCGAACGAATTAATCGCCTGACTATCTTATCAACCATCTTTTTGCCAATAACTTTTATATCTGGCTTCTATGGTATGAACTTCAAAAATATGCCGGAATTAGAACAGCCTTTGGCTTACCCTATGGTGATCTGTATGATGGCATTAATTGTGATTGGCAGTATTGCCTATGCTAAAAAACAACGTTGGTTGTAGTATTTATAAAGTTACTAATAAAAAAATTATAGATTTATTAAAAAAATCCTTTATCTGAGCCTGTCGGTGCAGAGAAAACTTTCATTAAGTAGACTGAATCAACCTTAAATCGGTAAACAAACGTGAACCTACCATTGATTATTCGTGCTGAAGAACACAACGAAAAAACTGCAATTGTGACAACAGACAGAGCATTTACCTATCGGGATTTGCTACACACTTCCAGTCAAATAGCAACAAGTCTTCTTGAAAATACAGAAGATTTGCAAGAGCAGCGAGTTGCCTTTCTCATTCCGCCTGGGTTTGAATATGTAGCCACTCAATGGGGAATTTGGCGGGCTGGTGGCATAGCTGTACCTCTGTGTGTTTCCCACCCACGCCCAGAATTGGAGTATGTAATTACTAATTCTGGAGCATCGATTATTATTGCTCATCCTAATTTTGAAGATATACTGCGTAGTTTACCGCCGCAGGCATCGCTTGCCCAAGAACACAATTTGCGATTTATTCTCACCTCAGAAACGCTCCCACATAATATTAGTCGCCTTCCAGAAGTAGATATCACTAGACGCGCTTTAATTCTCTACACTAGCGGTACAACAGGTAAACCCAAGGGTGTAGTTACAACTCACCAAAATATTCAAGCGCAAGTGACTAGCTTAACTACCGCTTGGGAATGGACATCTAGCGATCGCATTTTGCATATCCTGCCACTACATCATATTCATGGGATTATTAACGTACTCACTTGTGCATTATGGGCTGGAGCAGAATGTCATATATTGAGCAAGTTTGATGCCGAAACCGTTTGGAGGCGAATTTGTGATGGTGACTTAACCTTATTTATGGCAGTACCAACAATTTATGTAAAGCTAATTGCGGCTTGGGAAACTGCCTCTAAGGAACGCCAAAAAATTATGTCGGCAGGCTGTGCTAAAATGCGCCTGATGGTTTCTGGCTCGGCAGCATTACCAGTTCAAGTTTTAGAAAAGTGGCAAACCATCAGCGGCCATTTTCTGCTAGAGCGCTATGGTATGACTGAAATCGGTATGGCGTTATCGAACCCTTTACACGGCGAACGATTATCTGGATATGTGGGGAAGCCTTTACCTCAAGTTGAAGTGAGATTAGTAGACGAGAACGGAGAGTTAGTTCCAGCCGGAACACCAGGAGAAATCCAAGTTAAAGGTTCTGGAGTGTTTTTAGAATATTGGCAAAACCCCGAAGCAACCGCCAAAGCTTTCCAAGATGGCTGGTTCCGTACTGGAGACACCGCCGTAGTTGAGAACGGTAACTACCGGATTCTGGGAAGGATGAGTGTGGATATCATCAAAACCGGAGGCTATAAAGTTTCCGCTTTAGAAATTGAAGAAGTACTGCGATCGCATCCAGATATTCAGGAATGTGCAGTGGTTGGGGTTACTGATTTAGAATGGGGCGAACGGGTGTGTGCCGCGTTAGTATTGCAAAGCTCACAACCTTTAACATTAAAAGCTTTCAGGAGTTGGGCAAAAGAGCGATTGGCTGTTTATAAAGTGCCAACCCAAATTTTGATAGTTGAAGAATTACCGCGCAATGCGATGGGGAAAGTTACTAAGCCGACGGTGGTTGAGCTATTTTGCTGATAGCGATCGTCATTAGTCATTAGTCATTGGTCATTAGTCATTTGTGTTTCTAAGGACAAATGACTAATGACAAAGGACAACCCTCTCCTGAAAGAGACGCTGCGCGAACATTAGTTGATGTGCAAGCTTAGAATCTGACAAATGAGGTGAAATCGATTTATGAGTGACTTAATTTTTCTACCCGCTCATCGACTTGCTCAGATGATTCGCGATCGCCAAGTCTCTGCTGTCGAAGTGTTCGAGGCTTACCTGGCGCAGATTTCTAAACACAACTCAAAGCTGAATGCGATTTGCACCTTAGACGAAGACAATGCTCGTACTAGAGCAAAGCTTGCAGATGAAGCTTTAGCTAGAGGAGAACACTGGGGCGCTCTGCACGGTGTCCCTGTAACAATCAAAGATATCTTTGAAACAGTAGGACTACGTACCACAGCAGGTTACATTCCTCTTAAAGACTACATTCCTCAACAGGATGCCACCGTTGTTGCCAGGTTGCGGAAAGCAGGAGCCGTTATCCTGGGAAAAACCAACATGGCAGAACTGGCTGGTGATTTTCAAAGTACAAATTCTTTGTTTCCACGGGTAAATAATCCCTGGAACCTTGACTATACAGCAGGTGGCAGTTCTGGAGGTAGTGCTGCTGCTGTTGCAGCCGGACTTTCAGCATTAGATATAGGTAACGATATTGCAGGTTCCGTGCGCCAACCTGCAACTTTCTGCGGCGTGTATGGCTTAAAGCCAACAGATCGGCGTATTTCCACCGCCGGAAGTATCCCTGAAGTACCGGGAATGCCGCTATGCTTGCGACAAATGTTGACTATTGGCTGTTTTGGGCGATCGCTCGAAGACATTCGCCTTTGTTTCTCGCTGATCGCGGGTGCAGATTTGCGTCGCCCAGATGTGCCACCGATTCCCCTTGATACTCCATCAGGCAAGTCTTTGCAGGATCTTAAAATTGCTTGGATCGATGAATGGGTGGAAGTTCCGGTTGCTGCCCAAATTCGAGCCGCAATACAGACAGTGGTGCAAAAACTCGCTCAAGCAGGTACTTATGTTGAACGCTGGCTTCCCAAAGACTTCGATTTATCGACAGTGTGGAACCTCTGCGGGCGGATGGAAGCATATATCAACAATTACGCCCAACCCAAGGATCGCTATAATGTGCTACGCAGCTTAGAATTACTTTTTCGCACGGCAACTCAAGGCGACAAAAAATTGCGAAAATTGGGAAATTTCAGCAGCTTTCTGCCAGAAATTTTGAATCCCAGCTTAAAAGGATATTTCGAGACACTCACCGAGCGCGATCGCTTCATTGCCCAAATGGATGAAGCTTTAGAAGCGTGGGATGTATGGCTCACTCCTGTGACAGCAACCCCTGCATTTACCCATTGTCCGGCTTGGAGCGCCATTGATATTGAGGGCAAATCCTATCCTCATGCAGTGGCAAACGGAGCTTACACTATGCCATTTAATTTGAGTGGACATCCGGCGGTGGTGATTCCCATTGGGCAAACTCACAATGGCTTACCGATTGGAATGCAGATTGTAGGAAAGCGATGGCGCGAGATGGAGTTGCTAGCGATCGCTCAAGAACTTGACAAAGTGGTTGGTGATTTCCGCCATCCATTAGGCTATTGAGGAATAACACCAATTAAACTTCAACTTACTGGTTTCTTATCCTTTTTGGACATCCTGTGAGGGGAGTAGTCCTCTCTACGAGACGCTACGCGAATTTTAAGAGGACTCCAGTCCTGATTATGAGCATTTTTGAAGTTAGGTTGGGACATGATATAAGTAGTTAGTATAAAAATTCTGGAGTTTAGACTAAATATGTCAAATCCCAAGAAAAAATAGGAGGTCTGATTG
>NZ_JAVRCA010000093.1:0-28924 GCF_034530995.1 Nostoc sp. DedQUE04
AAACTAATATATCTTCTTGAAAAACTCCAGTTCTCAAGGTGGATGAGGTTTATATCTATAATAATTCTTTCATTTATCCCTATTTTAACAATGTTTTATGATATTCTAAATATTTTAGTATTAGCATTTTGTATAATAATTTTATCATTTGCAATTATATTATTTATTTTTCTTTTCATAGGTATATTGGGTAAAAAGAAGATTTATATTAATAATGACAAAATTTCCCTGATTTATGAATTATTTGGAATTAAACATCTTCACCCATCTCCAAGTTATAGACAAGATATTCTACGTCTAGAACGAAGTAAAGATATCTATAATCAACCTTCTTTGACAATCTGGGCAGGAAGCAAAAATTATGAAATTTTAACTGGTGAATTTTATGTTTTTCCTGTCACTCCTCCAGAACTTGACTGGCTAGCTTATGAACTTAGCGATTGGCTAGGCTTACCAATTACTAGAGAGTAAACTACAAACTAAATTCGGCTGCGCCATCCTCATCCACATCTGCATCCTTACCCATAGCAGTAGGTTTAAATTTAGAGCCATGAATTAATTCACCAAACACAATTCCTGGATTTTGGTGAAGAATATTCAGCACACTCATAAAATCTCGCACAATTTCTCCTGGTGTCAGTAATGCTTCTGCACCCAGGCGATTAATAATTTCTTGCACAAACTCCTTCAACTCACGATTTGTCAAAGTCTGTTCATAGCCAAAATTGAGCACATGAATCTCAGCTAAACGTTGCAAAAGCGTTAATATTTCTGCTTCACTCAACGGATTTAGCCGAATCACTGGCCCTAAATGTTCTTGAACATTAGCTTGTGCAGCAAAACGACTTTCTTTGGTGCGTCTTTGCCAAGCTTGGTCTGCAAAAAGTCCTCGTTTGGGGTCTTCTAAAAATTTAGTTGTTCCACCAACAACAATGCCAAGATGTTCTGCTTTACATTGCATGGTGTCGTTAAACATTGCGAGGAGTCGATTATAATTTTTTTCTCGTGTAACGGTGGTAGATATTTGATATAAATGTACAGCTTCATCAACTAAAATTAACAGTCCTTTATAGCCAATTTCAGCAACAAATTTAGCAAACAGTTTTATATAGTCATACCAACTATCATCATCAATAATAACGCGCACTCCTAAAGCTGCTTTCGCCTCAACTTTAGTAGTAAATTCTCCTCGCAACCAGCGCATCGCCGCATTTTTTAAATTATCATCATCCAATCGGTAGCCACGCCAATAAGCGATAATCACGCTACCAAAATCAAAACCGTGAACTAAATCTTCAATATACTGAACCACTTCCCTAATTTTCGATTCAACTTGGTCATCAAAACCATCGTCATTGGGACGCATTTCAGTTTCTTTAACCACTTCTTGTTGAATTTTATTAATCCATCCTTCTAAAATCGAGACTAAAGCACCACCATCAGGACGAGTTTTTGTAGCGAGGTGGCTCATTAATTCTCGATAGGTAGCAACACCTTCATTGTTGCTTCCAGCTAATCGCCGTTCGGGAGATAAATCAGCATCAGCTACTACAAAACCTTGCTCCATCGCTCGATTACGAATTAGTTGTAATAAAAAACTTTTCCCAGAACCGTAGTTACCAATTATGAAGCGAAATGCTGCGACACCTTCTGCAATATCATCGAGATTTTGTAATAGGCTTGTTAGTTCTTTTTCTCGACCTACTGCGATATATTCAACTCCCACTCTTGGTACTACCCCCGCACCAAGGGAATTGATTAAAGCAGTGGAGATTTTCTTCGAGATTTTGAACTTTGCCATGTATTACACTTCACTTGATTCTAAACGCAGAAGCACGCGGTAAGTAAGGGATATCATCTTACTACTAAATCTTACGACGGCAATAACAATTTAATTTGACGAAGTATGTCTGGTCATGAGACCTTCATACATCGCAATCATTTTTTTGACATCTGTTATATGCTCCTGATAAACTTTTGGACTTTCGGAATCAGAATTGATTATTAATTCTCCAATAGTATCATTTGCACGTTCATTTATAGAATCGATTAATAAATTTGGCATAGTGATATTTGCTTCGGCAATTGTTTTAATAGCACTATTAGGATTATCTTGTTCAACTATAGCTTTTAATACTTGTAACTCATATCCCGGAAGATTTCCGAGAAAATTAGTCCATTCTTCAGAGATATTTTCCGATGTCTCAACTTCCGATTTTTCAATGATATCAGAAGATTCAATTATTTCGGAAAATGGAAACAACTCAATATCATCTTCTTGGGAATTATCAGATAAAGGCTCTGGATTCAAGGTTTCTACTTGTTGTAGTAATTCCCATACTTGATTTTGTAATGAGTCTCGTTCTTCTTGCAATAATGAAACTTGTGCTTGTAACTGTTGTAATTCGGCTTTGTGTTCTGTTAGTTGGGTTTTGGAATAACTCAGGATAGCTTGGATATTTTCTCTTTCGGTTTTGGTTGCTACCAGCAATTGATTACTTTGGGTTGTCTCAACTTCTAGCTCTTGAATTGCAATTCGCAGTTCGTATAATTTTTCTTCTAATTGGGGTTTGAGTCTGCCTAAAAGAGTTAAATTACTTTCAATTTCTTGTTTCTCGTGTTGTAGCTCGGAAATTTGACTTTGCAACTGAGCGATTTCAGCGCGAGATACATTACAATTTGACTCTAAACGGCGCTTTTCTGCGGTGAGAATAGAAAAAGCATTGTTCAATTCAGTTTGATTATTCTGCAAATTATTAATTTCAAGTTGCAGGCTATTAACTTCTGTTTCTAATTGCTTCTTTTGTCCGGCAAATGCTCTTAATTCTCGATGTAAACTATCTCTTTGGCTACGACTTTCTATAACTTGATTTTGCAGCTGTTGTGATTCAGCATATAGTAAATTATGATGTTCTTCAATTTGATTTATTTCTCTGACAACACGAGCCTTTAATTCCTCCATATCTTTAATTCGCTTGCGGAGCGAACCTAAAACAAACATTTCATAATTTCTACGCCGCTTGTCTATGAATAATGCTGTTGTATGGATAGTAACGGCAGTAATTACACCTGTGAGAAAGGCTTTATTAAAATCCCAGCTTGGGACAAGGCTAAGACCAAAACTCACACTAAAGGCAACTATCACTAGTATAAATCTATTGCCGATCGTTACTGATTGCATATTGCTGGTTTTTAGCGTAGTTAAATTATCTGAATAAGTAGCTTTCATAGTAATTTATAATTCGTAATGACGCTCTCTACGAGACGCTAAAAGCGTAGCTTGCTTCTCTGAAAGAGTACGTGGACTCGCTACCGCTACGCTAACGTAACTCGTAATTAAACAACACATATACATAAAATACTTAATGTAAGTGGTTTGTAATTTATTGTTCTGTTTGTTATTCAAGATATTTTTCCCAGATTTGGGATCGTAATTGTTATGAAATCTTTAATTGTAGTTAATATTGCATAACATTGTTCTGGAAGTTACAAAAAAGTGCAATCATTAATGAAATAATTTTAATGTTAAGTGTTGGATATATTTTTATTTGCATGAAAAATTGTTAAATCTGCTTTTAAAAAATCAACAAACTGCCGTGCTGTACGTCCAGAACGACCATTATGACGAGTTGCCCATTGTAATGCCTGAAATTCTAAATCTTCTTGGGTAATATTAATTTCAGCTTGTGCCACTAGATGTTGTACAATTTTTAAATAAGTTTTCTGATTGGCTGGTTCAAAAGTTAAGGTTAAACCAAAGCGATCGCTAAACGAAAGCTTCTCCTGCATCGTATCCCAGGCATGGATTTCCTCGTTATCCTTGGGGGTAGGTCTATCCACAAAAAACTCCCGAATCAAGTGGCGGCGATTGGAAGTAGCATACACAACTACATTTTGCGGTCGCGCCGTTAAATTACCTTCTAAAACTACCTTAAGGGCTTTAAAGGCATCATCATCTTCTTCAAATGAAAGGTCATCGACAAAGATAATAAATTTATGTGACACACCCCGTAAATGTTCCACGATTTCTGGTAAGTCTTTTAAATCAGATTTTGCCACTTCTAATAAGCGGAGGCTGCGTTGGGCTTTGCCCTTGCCGGAGGCATCGCTATATTCATTCAACAAAGATTTCACTAAAGAAGATTTGCCAGAACCGCGACTACCGTAAAGTAATACATGCAGTGCCATCTCTCCTGATAATAAAAACTCTGTATTTTTCAGCAAAGCATCTTTTTGAGATTCGTAACCGACAAGCGAACTCAGTTTAACCGGGTCAGAATATTTAATACCGATAAACTGCCCAGATTGCCAGCGTAAAGCGCGATATTCTGCAAATAAACCAGAGCCACATTGCCGATAATAAGCTGCTAACTCTTCTACAGCATCACCCCAATTATCTAACTCTTGTAGATATGTAATGAATTTTGTCTCTACTCCTAGCAATTCTTGCTCTTTATACCACACTACTGGTGAAATCGGCATATGAGCTACGTTTTGTACCCACTCGCTCAAAGAAGCGCTGCTACACTCATAAAGACTTTGCAATACTTGTAAATCATGCTGAACTGCTGTTATTAAAGCTGGGGGCAAATCTTCAAATTCTTGCACTCCCGCCAGCCTTGTAAAAGGATTCTCACAGAAGAGAATTTGAGTAATTAAATAGTCTTCCCAGTTTTGATTTCTAGCAGCCAAAGCGTAAAAGTAATTGCCGTAAGCTTGGAGACAACCCCGTGCATCGGTGTCAGTGTAACGTATAGCTTGCAACAGTTCCAGAAATGCTATCCCGACTTCGCCTTGCAGAACAGATTGGTACAGTAAAAGTGAGGCTGCTTGACGCTGGAGATATTGAATCTTTGTATATGAAGAAGTATTTGCCATTGGCATCGCTTGATTATCCATAAATCAACTGTGTGGTATAGCTAGATAGCTATGGTAAATTGTCTGCTGACCCTGGCAGTAAAGTCAAAGTCTACATAGGTTTTAACAATGAATTTAAGTATAATTGCTGCTTTTGCCTACGGTATATTAGCGATTGTTGGTGGGGTTATTGGCTACATTCAAGCTACAAGTAAGGTTTCACTCTTAAGTGGTAGCATTAGCGGTTTATTACTAATACTGGCCGCTTACTTTCAACTCCAAGGACAAACTTGGGGTGCGATTTTAGCAGTGTTAGTTACTGCTGTTTTAGTAGTTTTCTTTGCATTGAGACTGGCAAAAACACGCAAGTTTATGCCTGCGGGATTAATGACAATTTTGGGTATGCTGGCATTGGCAGTGATGGTGAATCAATTTGTGGCTTTAAGGTAGCATTAGTCTCTCAGCAATAACCACCCTCTTGTTTTTTTTGGTATGGCATGAGTTTCTCTGCTTTGAATTATATTAGTACATTTATATTACTGTGACTTGTTACCTTTGCCTAATAACTTCTAGCATTCTCAATGAGTTATAGCGATTTCTGTCTAAATAAACGTGAATTCGACGGCTTATATAGTGTCCGCAAAATTCGCTCAATCAAAAAGACCTCTCCCTGATTTTACTTGGCAAAATCGTCCCTCTCCGACTCGGAGAGGGACAGCCTTGAACTTTAGTTCAAGGCAGAGAGAGGTTTATCGAACTCACGTTAAATAAGGTAAACGGGTAGAGGCGCACAGTACCTTTATCAAGGTGAGTCAAATTGTTGGCAAATATAGCTGAGTGCTGAATGAAAAGGGTGTAGGGGATAGGGTGTGGGGTGTGGGGAAGCCCATACTTAAAAGCAGGGGTTTCAAAACAGACGCTGTATATTTTGCACATACGTGTCACTACATACATCTTTTGATTTTTTCCATATTTAAAAACAGGGGCTTGTACCCGTTGGGTGCGGGAGAACGTTCTTTATCTAATACCTGCAACCCCACACCCCACACCCTTCTCGGTCAAAACCGAGTTGTTTCAAAACAAGGAAAATTTATCATTTTAGGAGTTCGGCACCTCCTCGTTGTGGTGGCTGTGGGGTAGTTGATGTAGTCGGACTGGGTGCTGTATTGGAATTAGGAGATAGGGTATTTTGGGAAGCAGGATTAAATATATTGACTAAGACTTGTACTAAAGCATCTCGTTGGCTGCGGGTGAGACTTTTGATAGCTTTGCGATCGCCTTCTATCGGATTTTCCCGTAGTGAGTCATTCCCTGGATAGGTAGTATCATACATAATTTCGTTCACATCCAGGTAATCAGCTAAAGTCAACTTCCAATCTAAGCGATAAATGGGGGCCCGCCCTTTGGTATAAATGTGATATCTAATTAGACGATTTGCTAAAGTGTTGTTTTCGGCAACTTTCCCATTTTCTTTACTAATATACTTATTTTCCCGTGGAAAATCTGGCAATTGTTGATACACCAGCTGCCAAACATCGCTAGGCGTGATTCTCTGGGCAGAAGCAGGTTGGATACTAAATATTCTATGTATTGATTTATCCGCTATTGAACCTAAAACAATTACACTCACTAGTATTAAAGTAAGTAGTAGTAGTGTTAGCGGTAGCTCGGCGTTTCGCTTGTGCTGAGTTGTGAGTTTTGAGAAAATTGATTTAAATAGAAATTTTTTCTTTTTCATAGAACAATATTTTGGGCGTTGCTGAGTGAAAAGATGAATTTGCCTGATTCAGAATTCAGCACTTACCACTCAGCACTCAATCTTATAGTTCGCCGATAATTTCTGGTTGAGTCAACTCATCGGACATTTCGATTATTGCCCTTAGCACCGGCTTCATCATCGCATCTTCGTTACTTTCAAAGTCTTCGTAACGCCGACGTTTAGCACGATTTGCTACCTGAACCGTAATGCGGTATCGATTTGAGGCTGCACTAATCAGATCCTCAGCACGGTGCATAATCTGAGATTGAGTTGTCTCGAACTTAGAACGCTTTAGCATAATCAGTGGTTCTTGGGGTCATTCTCCAGTGTAACAGTACTAAATCAGTCTACTGCTGTCTGTTAAATCGCCAGCAACCTCTCTATTGATAGAGGCTAAGATATTTTAGTCACTTTATAAGTAACTTGTAGTATTAAATAACGCACCCTCATGGCTGACCTTGTGGAAACTGCGATCGCAGCAGGTAATTTCAATACTCTAATAAAAGCTGCTGAAGCTGGAAATTTCATAGAAACTTTGAAAAGCCCTGGTTCTTTCACGCTCTTTGCACCGACTGACGAAGCTTTTGCTAATCTGCCAGAGGGAACTTTAGACTCATTACTACAAGATATCCCCAAGCTCCAGAAAATTGTGGCGTATCATATCGCTAGTGGGGATGTCAGGTCTGATGATTTGGTACAGATTAATGAGGCAGAGACGCTTGAAGGGTCAATTGTCGCCATTGAATCTGCCGACGGTAAATTTAAGGTAAATAACGCCAATGTCCTAAAAACAGATATTCTGGCAGACAATGGCGTGATCCACGTTATCGATGCAGTGTTGATGCCTGCAATGGTGGCGGGAAGGTAATGTAATTGGGCATGGGGCATGGCGCATCGGGCATTGGGGCAGAGGAAAAAAACTTACTGCAACTTCTCCCCAGTTCCCCAGTCCCCAATACCTAATCCCCAGTCCCCAGAATGCACCCACTGCGTGCGGGAACAGTCAATGACAACTGCCGATCTCCTTTACTATTCCACTCAACTTCAGCAGTGCCATATAAAGGCTTGTTGGGTTGAGTACGCAAAGTAGCGACATCTGCATTCGCTGTTGCCGAACTTGTGCCAGCGTTGATGGCAATTATTAATTCCTCTGTCCCCAAAGTTCGCGCAAAGATATAAAGTTGTCCTTGAGCATAGAGAACTTGGTAATCACCAGTACGCAAGGCTGGGTAAGTGTGGCGGAGGGCAATTAACTGGTGGTGAGTATTAAAAATTTCTTGATTCCAGTTACTCTCTAAAGGAAAGCCACGGCGTGAGTCGGGATCTATTGCACCAGGTAAACCAACTTCATCACCATAGTAGATGCTGGGCGCGCCGGGAAAGGTGAGTAACAGTAGAGTTGACAATTCTATACTGGCTATATCGCCGCCTGCAATGGTCATCAATCGGGCTGTATCGTGACTTGCAAGCAAATTGAGTTGAGTTAGCTGAATTTCCCAAGGGTAAAGTTGCAGTACTTCTTGGATTTTGGTGGCGTACTCGGCAGCAAATAAGGGTGGGTAGGGTTGATAGTCGCGGCTTTGGACTTGTTCTAAGACTACGCGATCGCCTGCTGCAAAGGCAATTGTTGGCCCAGCAAATAGATAATTCATCACGCCGTCAAATTGCGTTCCATCCAACCACTCGCGTGAATCTCCCCAGACTTCGCCCACAATATAAGCTTCGGGATTGATGGCTTTGACGCGATCGCGAAATTCCTGCCAAAAACCAGGAGTTTTTATTTCAAATGGTACATCCAATCGCCAACCATCAATGCCGAATTTAATCCAATATTCGGCAATTTCCATAATGTATTCGCGTACTTCTGGATTGTCGTGGTTAAATTCTGGCAAGGCGCGATTTCCCGCCCAGCCTACGTAGTTGGCAGGAAATTCGCCATTGTATGCTGAAAGGGGCCAGCCTTCTATTTTGAACCAATTTACCCAAGGCGAATGGGGGCCATTTTCTAAAACGTCGTGGAAAAAGAAAAAACCCCGGCTAGAATGGTTAAATACCCCATCCAGAACGACTTTGATATTCCGTTGATGGGCTGCATCGAGCAATTCCTTAAAAGCTTCGTTGCCCCCCAGCATTGGGTCAACTTGATAATAATCGTGGGTATGATAGCGATGATTACTGGCGGATTGAAAAATGGGTGTGAAGTAAATCGCGTTAATCCCTAAATTCTGGATGTAGTCTAAATCCTCCATAATCCCCCATAAATCGCCGCCTTTATAGCCCTGGAGAGTTGGCATAGAGTCCCAATCTTCCCAACGGGCTTCTTGCAATAACCGTTTGCGCGGCTGTTTGCTTCTGGCAAAACGATCTGGGAAGATTTGGTAGAAAACAGCGTGCTTCACCCAGTCTGGTGTTTGAATTTGCATGAATAACTCTTTGTATGTTTAGAAGCGATCGTTGCAAATATTAGCTTCTTTATGACTCTTACTTATGATAGAGAATCTGTCATTTCTCAGTAGTCATTAGCGATTTAGCCTTTTTGATGCTGTTTTATACGCAAATGTTATCAGTCTTAATTGGATGAACATCGGGGTTTGATTAGGAGCAGCACCAGAACCCATTCAAAAAGGTGAATGCAGAGATTTATTAAATTTATCTTTTTTACTTATTCCTTAATTCTTCTTAATTTTATTTTATTTACCTTGTCCGTAATGATTTCGGGAGAAACTGGATTAGTTTAATAGCTTCATAAAATTTCCTAGTGACTCCAGTCTTGGGTAATTCTGAGATGCGGCTGCTCAAAAATGTATCACGAGCCACAGAAAATTACGATCGGGGAGACAGAATTCAAAAATATGAGTTATGAATTAGCAATTGTCTTAGGAAGAACTTACCATTTCCTAAGCTTATTTGATGTTATCTATAAAAAAATAGATAACTATAGTCGCATCAAATAATCAAGGCTAAAAAAATACATAGACTGCATTAATGTGAGAGCGACTTATCCTACTAAAATCACTACTTAGCTGACAGCAAATAAATTGAGTTTGAGGTAAAAATGAGACACGAAAAACTTTCCCCTGGGCTACTTTTGGCATATCAAGACTATCAAAATGAAGGAGATCGAGCTTTAGTTACACACAAGCGATCGCTTGGCATCATTGCTCACAAAAGCCCAGTTAAGCCCACTAAGAGCGTCGTTTTTATCTACTGCGACCCTGATGCAGACTTAAGTTATCTATCACAATATAATATTGAAGTCAATCAAAACTCCGGGAGTGTGCGGACAGCTTTCTTACCGATAGATAGTTTAGATGTCTTATCTGAAGAAGATGTGATTCGGCGGATTAAGCCATCACGCAAACTTCATTTGAGGATGGACACTGCAATGGGAACAGTCAAACTGCCGGAATTTAAGAATCAAACCGGATTGACTGGTAAAGGAGTAATCATCGGCATTATAGACAGTGGCATCGATCCGAAACACCCCGCCTTTGCTGGACGAATTTTACACATTTGGGATCAAACACTGCCAGGGCCAGGAGTCACAGAGGGCGGCTATGGGGCTGAATTTACGGGAGCGCAACTAACAGTTTCTCAGGATACTGGCGGTCATGGTACTCACGTCGCTGGCATTGCCGCCGGTGCTGATGCTAGTTATGGCGGTGTCGCACCAGAAGCGGAATTAGTTGTCGTCAGGTCAGATTTACAGGATGCCCACATTGCAGATGGTGTGCGTTATATTTTCCGAGTTGCTAGGGAGTTGGGACGCCCAGCAGTGGTGAATCTCAGCTTGGGCGGACACGCTGATGCTCATGATGGTAGCGATTCTTTATCTAAAGTTATTGATGCCGAAACTGGGCCAGGAAGAATTGTTTGTTGTGCTGCGGGTAACGAAGGAAACGATAACATTCATGGACAAGCAATCATACCCAGTGGACGCACTCGTGGTATGCGCTTCAATGTTCCTTTGAATCAAGTAGGCATAGTTTGGTTAAACGCTTGGTATGCCAAAGACAGCGAATTGGAAGTATCTGTGCGGAGTCCTAACGGTTTTGTTACTCCCTTCCAAAAAATCATTACTGAAGGTAATGCCGCCCAAGATTACCAGTTACCAGATGCACGGGTGCAATTAGCGACACCAGCACCAGACCAAGCCAACGGCGACCATAATTTCTTTGTGCAAATACGCGGTATTGACCCCTCGCAAGTCATGGGAGGTATTTGGCAGCTGCGAGTCCGCAACACTTCTTCAACTGACACATGTTTAAATGTGTGGACGCTAGATGATAGTTCATCAGTGTTTTTCACTGGTAAAAGTGTGAAAGATGCCTTAAAAATTGGTTCGCCGGGAGCCGCCAGCAGTGCAATTACAGTTGCCGCCTATACTACTAAAACCAAGTACACAGATATTGATGGCCAAGTGCGAGAAATGGGCTTAGAATTGGACACTATTTCGGAATTCAGTAGTGAAGGCCCTCTACGCAATGATGGACAGAAGCCGGATGTAGCAGCACCAGGAGCAATGATTGTTTCGACGCTTTCCGCCGATGCAAATTTTGACCGCTCATCGATGATTAATTCCAAGTTTGTGGTGCAGGCTGGTACGAGTATGGCGACACCGTTTGTAAGTGGGTTAGTAGCACTGCTGTTGCAGCGAGATCCTAAACTCGATCCGGTTGCTGTGAAAGACTTACTACGTAAAAATAGTGCAATTCCCGGCAAACCCGCAGGCACATTTGATGATAAATGGGGTTATGGAGTAATTAACGCTTTGAATCTGTAATTAGACTGAGAATGATGGATATTATTTCTGTACAAGGATAGGTAACAACAACCGATAAATTTGATAAGTTAGGGTAGACAATTATTGCCTACCCTGTTTACCAAGGAGTTGCTGGTGAATTATCAGAAACTAGATGCCGCTCTTGCGACAGTGCTAAATGATGTTAAAGATTCAGAAGAAGCTAGTTTGGCAGTTTTTATCCATACTGAACCAATTTTAAACTCTGCTGCAACTGCTATTTTAGAAAGCTTTGGTGTCAATGGTGTTAGCAGTGGCAAAGATATTTTCACAGCAACACTTTCACCAAATGCCATTTCCCAGTTGTCAGAGCAACCTTGGGTGAAGTATTTGAAGCGATCGCAGCAATTAGGTTTGGTTAATAGGAGAATAAATACACCGAAGTTGGGCGTTTAATCGGCATTGCTTACCCTTATGATGTGTAGATAATTTTTTGCTGTTACTGTGAATCAGGTTTTGGTTTTTCTGGAAACTTACACTTCACTTGAATTTCCAGATTACTTTCAGCAGAGCCTTCGGTAATATAAGGAATGCCAGCCTTCCCACCCAGCTTAATGCCAAATTTAAGACTTACCTCCTCAATATCCGCAGTATTAAAGTCTTTAAAAGCACTCAGAGCATAAATAGTATAAGAGCGAATCATTTGCCGAGCTTGTTGCATCCTAGCGATCGCATCTGTTCGTACATCTTTGTATTCTATGCCATCATCGTCCTCCTCAATTTCCGAAGTTATTTCGGTGGCTGTGACGTTAATCTCAATCTGCTCAATCTCTCCATCTGCTTGGAAAAATATTTGCTGTACTTCTGACATAAGCTACCTCGATTAAAGTTTTGTAACGTATCTGAATAAATTTCAGTTTGCTTACGGAAAAATAACAGATGGTGTTGTTGTTAGCAACACAGCCATCATTGTGTCTGTCAAGATTATCCCGCATTTACCAACCCAAGGTGTGTTAAATGGCACGATACGCGCTTGTTATTGGCATCGCCGAGTATGTCAGCCCATCATTATCGCGTTTGTCGAAGACTACAAATGATGCTGAGGCTATAGCACAACTCCTAGAGCAGTATGGTGATTTCCAGTCTGTGCAAAGACTACCTCAGCGCTGGAATAAAGAGAAAAATGGCTATGAAATGGCAGCGTCAAAAGTTACTGGCGCTCAACTTGGGCAAGATTTGAGAACTTTTTTACTAGAGCAAGCTGATAATAATGAAGCCCTGATTTATTTTAGCGGACACGGTTTTACTATTTCTGACAATTTAGGGCAACAAAAGGGATATTTGGCAAGTTCCGATTGTCAGATTGAATTTAAGGATAACGAAAATGTTGAACAAAAATATGGTATTCCTCTGGATAGCCTCAACGATTTAATTCAAGAGTCGCAATTGAGTAGTTTAGTGATGCTACTCGATTGCTGTCATAGCGGCTATTTCTTAGAAAGACAATTAATAGAAAGAACTCTTAACGCTTTCAGTTCGCAAAAAGATTATTACTTAATTACAGCTTGTCGTGGCTTTGAACGCGCCGGAGTAATTAAGAGTGAAGAATATAGTATTTTCACAAGCGCAGTTGTTAAGGGATTGGCAATAGAAAATGCAAGTAGTAATAGTAGGCGAATTAGTGGCGATCGCTTGTTTGATTTTGTCAGCAACGAATTGAAAGGTTCCGTACAGGAACCGATTCGGATGGGTTGGGGACGTTCCATTACTCTGGTTACTTATCCCCAATTAGATATTCCTACAGGAGAAAAAATTGCTTTCAATCAGGAAAATCCTTATCGGGGACTTTATGCTTTTGAATCAGAACAAGCGCAATATTTTTGTGGACGAGATGAAGCGGTTCGCACACTAATTTTGCGTTTAGCAGAGAGTCGATTTTTGGCTGTAATTGGCTATTCAGGTAGTGGTAAATCTTCTTTAGTAAAAGCCGGTTTGTTGCCGCAACTAAAAGGCGATCGCCTCCCTGGAAGTAGTCAATGGGCGATCGCATCTTTTACACCAGGAGAACATCCTTTAGGTAAATTGGTTGATATTTTGAATCGACAACAGCAGCAAAATCAACTCCAATTATTGTTTATCGATCAATTTGAAGAAATATTTACCCTTTGCCAAGACGATGAGGAACGCCAAGCTTTTATCCGCTTAATAGTACAGGAAGTCAAGACGATTGAGAGACAAACACGCATAATTTTGACTATTCGCGGTGATTTTTTAAACAAATGCGCTGACTATGTAGAAATTATTACTCTCATTAATAGTTTCCCTCCGACATCATTCATCGTGCCAATAATGTCTTTTACTGAATTAGAAGAAGCAATTGAAAAACCAGCAAAATTGCATGGTGTAACATTTGAGCATGGTTTAGTTTCACAAATTTTCGCTGATGTCATCAACCGTCCGGGTGCATTACCCATACTGCAATATGCGCTTAAAGAATTGTGGCGAGTTTGCATTGAAGAACCTGAATCGCCAAAACCGCTTTTAACTCATAAAGGTTATGAAGAAATTGGTGGGGTTAAAGGAGCTTTAGACAAACGAGCGACAATTTTGTATCAAAGTTTAACAACTGTAGATCAAGCTTTTGCGCGTTGCTTGTTTATGGAATTAGTACAGTTAGGTGAAGCTGGAGAAGTGACGCGGCGGCGTGCTACCTGGGATAGATTAGAAGTAGTTGCAGATTCTCCACAACAATTGCAAAGGGTTGTAGGATTACTGGCAGGTTCTCAACAACGTTTAATTATCACCGATCGAGATACTGTAGAAGTTGCTCATGAAGCACTGTTATCTGAGTGGAAATTATTAAACACTTGGATTACCGAAAATCTAGAAAATATTCGTCTCAGTCGTTCTTTAGAGGAAGATTGCCAGGAATGGGTGCAAAGATTTAATAAATCGGATGAAGCACTGTTGGCGGGTGCAAATTTGGCTGTAATTTCTGAGTGGGTGAATAAGACTCAGCCCAGACTTACGCCACTAGAAGCAGAATTTTTGCATAAGAGTTTGGAGAGACGCGATAGAGAAGTTCAAGCTCAATTAGAACAAGAACGCCAATTGCGAGAAGCAGCTGAAGCCAGAGCCAAGGCAGAAGAAGAAAAAGTTAAACAGCAAAAAGCCAAAGTTAAAGCTGAAAGGCAACGAACTCAAGCGGTTGCAGTTTTAGCAGTTATATCAATTGCATTAGCGGGGTTGTGGGTTAAATCCGAAAAAAATAATGCACAAGTAGTCAAAATGGGAGAAGTCAATACATGGATTAAATTGTCTCAAACATTACTTGATGCCGATAAGCAACTTGAAGCATTAATGGCAAGTGTGCAAGCACTACAGGGATTAAAGAAAGTAGATGGAAAACACACTAATCAACTAAAGCAACTGCAATCCATTATCTATACTGTGAAAGAGCATAATCGATTAGAAGGTCATAAAAATAAGGTTTGGGGTGTGAGTTTTAGTCCTGACGGGAAAATAGCCTCTGCTAGTGTCAACAACCAAATCAAGATTTGGGATAAAAATGGCAAGTTCTTATACGATTTGCCCAAACATAATGATGGAGTCTGGAGTGTAAGATTTAGCCATAATGGTAAATTTCTGGCCTCTACAAGTCAAGATACAACGTTCAAACTTTGGAATATAGGTGCGAAAGAACATAAACTAATAAAAACTTTTCAAGGTCATAATGATACTGTTTATGATGTTAGTTTTAGTCGAGATGATAAAATTATTGCTTCTGGCGATCGGGATGGAATCATAAAAGTTTGGCGCACTGATACTCAAGATAATCCACCTCAACCCATTAATACCTTAAATGTCAAAGAATTACTTAAAAAGGAGGGAGATGTAAATACACAACATCGAGTTAACAGTCTAGACATTGACCCTAATGACAGTTCAAAAATTGCTTACGTCGATGATGATGGTAGTGTCAGAATTTGGGATTGGAAAAAACAGGATACTCTCCCAAAAAACATTGGCACACATGGCCAACAAGCTTTGTACATAATTAGATACAGTTTACAGAGAAAAAACTTACTGGCTTCTGCCGGTGATGATGGTGATATATATATTTGGGATACTAAAAATCAACAGAAAAAACCGATAGCAATAATCAATGCTCACAAAAGTATAATATACGGCTTAGATTTTAGTCCTGATGGTAAAAAGCTCGCTTCTGGTAGTAATGATGAAACTGTAAAGGTGTGGAATGTAGATAAAGCTATTAGTGGACAAAGTTCAAGTTCTTTAATCGCAACTCTTGAAGGACACACTGCCAAAGTTAATCGGCTAGAGTTTAGTCGTGATGGCAATATAATTGCTTCTTCCAGTAATGATGAAACTGTAAGACTCTGGAAGTGGCAAAGCAGTTCTAGAACAGATGTTACCCCCGAAGTTGAAAATTTGTTAAAGTATAGCTGTAAATTCTTAGAAGAATATTTACAAACCAAGAAAAATATACCAGATTATTTGAATTACCAATCTGGTATATGCTCTTTTAAATAAAAGTGAACAACTTAATTATTTAGAATGCTATTTTAAATGATTTACCCCCGTGAACGGTTATGATCGCCGATAGTGGGATGTTTGTTCTTGTCATCAGATGAAATATCTTCATCGCTATTTTTTTTATCTGGAATTTCTACCTTTGTCTTTTCTTGATTATTTTTATTAGAACTTCCGTTTAGGAGAATACCATCCCTAGCAATCGACTCAAACTGCCCTTCATCAATCCACTCATTTTTAAGCAATGACCACCAGTCAGTAGCTAACCCCTGTAATACATACTCATAGGGTAGCCAACCATAACCATCTTTACCCCAATCTTCGCCCCAACAATTTCTAATTAAGAAAGCTCCTTGAGTTGGAAAACTTTTGTTATGGTCTTTAATTAACTTATCTTTGGGATGCTCAATTATTTTATTGTCGTCATAACCAACGGCAACAACTGCATGGCCACCCAATATCTTTTCGCCTATAGTAGGATAAGGAATTTTTCCTGTTTTTACAGTTTTCTTATTAAAAATAGAACTATAAGTTGTAAACCCAAACATAACAGGAAATTCAGCAGTTAAAAAAGCTTTGATTTGAACTAATGCTTGTTTTTTGGAAAGTTGAGGTAAGTCAAGCCTAAAATACTGAAGTGCTTGAAAATTCTGAGCATAGGCATAGCAAAAAGCAGGTGGTTCTTCGTCAAAATTCTCAATTTCATAAGGCCAATATTCTTCTGGAAGTATGCCAAAAAATGCCATTGCTTTCATTGTGAAGCGGGTCGATGCTCCAGTATCTCCAGTTAAGTGCATCAATTTTCGTGCAACTTTGTAGAGAAAGAGGCTGGAGACATCTATATCTTCGCCCATTATCTTTCTTTGAAAATATTCTACTAAAGCAACGCCAGCTATTGCAGTGCAAGACTTAAGGTTTCCTTGCTGCTTAATTGGAGAACACCATTGCCGCAAATCTACATAAGAAGGTAAATGTATATTTATTGGATATTGCAAACTTGCCGAACTTTGGTCTGTTGCTTCTTTGAAGGGTAAGAGCAAGCTAGTTTGCTTTTTATCTTCCCTCCCGTTCTTTTGAACCACTGTTCTGTTCTCTATTTGTAACGTGCAATCATTTACTAAAGTTGCTTTTTGGAGTTTAATTCTTTCTTTGTTCTTAGAGTCTTCGATTATCTTCTCTAGGCAATAGTCTCTAAAATCTGGACGATCTGGCAACCAACCCATTCTAAAGTTCGGCATATATCTGTTACCCTGTTTTTAAATTAAGTTAGAAAGTTAACTTAGAGGATGTTTGAAAAGTATTAGGCAAATAGAATTCCCTAGTACACAAGCAAAGTCCACTTTTCTTGCGGAACGCTACGCGAATGTGGACTAATTCAAAATTAAGAGTTTTCTAACCCCCAGATGTGGGTTGTGTCTGTGTAGCCTATCCAGTGCGTTGGGCAATTTTGCCGACTCGAAACACCTAGCGTGCGCCTTCTAGTCGCCAAGGCTAGTAGTAAATTAGACTTTTCAAACATCCTCTTAACTCGACTTTATCCATTTTTAATTCAATCAAGCAGCGTAAACAGCAATATCTCTCAAACGCTCAAATAAAAGAAGAGGGACTTTTATCATTTGAGTGGTTTCGGAAGATGTGGAAAAAGTGCTAGCCCATAAAAATCGCCTAACTAAAGCCAGTGCATCGGAAAAAGTAGGCAAAGCTTTGGAGTACCAAATTGTTTGTTTCATTGTCCAAGAAAAATTAGCTTGTAAATGGTCTGCCAAAATCACGACCAAGGAAAATAATCCCAGCAATGTAGGTGTTGTACGAGCAATTGACTGGTCTGACCATTGCCGTTGAGTTTCCATTCCTAGATGTTTCCTCACTTCTTCAAAAGTTACTTCTATCTGCCAGCGACGTACAAACCACTGCAAGATTTGTTTAGGAGAATATTCTTGATTTGTAGATAACAAAGCCTGTGATTCAAATTTACCAAGTGGGTCACGTACTAATACCCAACGAATTGGAACTACAGGTAAACCTGTGTGATACCAAACCGCAGTTCCAGTGAAAACTTCTACTTGGCGTTCTCCTTCCCCGTACCAACGGTTAACCTTGATTATTTGCCATTGAGTTTGTGTATCTACAAGCACTTGCTCAAGATTGGGTAATCTTGCTCCTTTAAGTCGGGGTCGTCCCATCGTATTAGGAGTTCTTTCGGGTGCTGGCTCGTATAAAGCAGCATCCAAACGCAACCGAGTGATTATATGTACTGGCATTACAGCTTGGCTGACTGCGGCAAGGAGTTCCAGTGCAGCAAAACTACTATCTGCAACTACAACCAATTCTCTGTTCGGCAACCACCGTTTGACCTGAAATATGATCTGTCTTGCCCAATCGATCAGTTTTTTATGACGAAGCTTATACTGTTGGCTGTAACGTTCCGATGGTGCAAGAACTGTGAGAAAAGGTAATGCCCAAACACGCCCAGCCCAAGAAATTTCTACTAACAGCATCATTGATAACCATCGCAAGCCGCTAACCTTCACAACTTGACTGTTACTTGAACATACTGGGTCTCGATATATTCCTTTTGCCTTAATTTTCTTGCCTTTACGGCGTTCTATCGTATCATCTATTCCCATGATGATTGGCCCGCTTGGTAAAAACACTGTTACCATGAGCATTAATAAAATTCGGCTTGCTTCCAAACTTGACCAGACTGCGCGATTTAATACACGATGATAATTTTGGAAGTGTTCCTCCTGATTCAGTCCCATGACTACAAGTACCGAAGTAATGGTACGTTTACCTGTTGTTAAAATCGCTCCCATTACTAAAGTTTGGACATGACACCAGACTGGCTTGGTAAACAGCACCCTAAACGGTAGTAGGATACTAGCGATTTCAAATGGTATTGTTGTATTCATGGCAAGATACACACAATTTTCCTTCAGCCTCAGTGTATTACTTGTGTCATCAGTATTCACCAAGGCTGTATTTAAATGTTATGTATGCAGCAAAACCCACATCTTTGTAGCGATCGCCTACATTTGTGATGACCCGTAGCCAAAAATGGATAAAGTCGAGCTTAATAGCTGGCTTTTAGCTAACTGTAAGTGGATACACTATAAAAACAATATTTTACGGATTACACATAGAACTTTTTTAGATTTATTTTTATAACGAGGTTTGTTACAGACGATTTACCTCTTCGCCTTGCAAGCTGTCTCTCACAGAGATAAAATCCTACGTGAGGGCGGTCTAGTTGAAACTTCCTACACTTTTTAGCTCAATTAATACAAATGTTCTATTTTTCTCCTTGTCAGCCGCACTATCCATCACCAGTAGGATTCTGTAAAATTCATCCCAAAGAATCAGACGATCCCCCTTACCTGTGGTGGCAGACAGTCCTAAACTGAGAGTGAGAGTTGAAAGGCAGTCAGGAGAAATTTTGTGAAGAAAGTATTATCAATCATTCTTGGTGGTGGCGCGGGTACTCGGCTTTACCCACTAACCAAACTACGCGCTAAACCAGCAGTACCAGTGGCGGGTAAGTATCGCTTAATCGATATCCCTGTTAGTAACTGCATAAATTCCGAAATATTCAAAATCTACGTCCTGACACAATTCAACTCAGCTTCCCTGAATCGTCACATCGCCCGTACCTATAACTTTACTGGCTTCAATGAAGGGTTTGTAGAAGTTCTAGCAGCACAACAAACACCAGAAAACCCCAACTGGTTCCAAGGTACAGCCGATGCTGTACGTCAGTACCTGTGGTTAATGGAAGAATGGGATGTAGAAGAATACCTAATTCTCTCAGGCGATCACCTCTACCGCATGGATTATCGGCAGTTTATCCAGCGCCATAAGGAAACGGGGGCTGATATTACTCTCTCAGTCATCCCCATTGATGAGCGCCGCGCCTCAGATTTTGGCTTGATGAAAATTGACGATTCTGGTAGGGTAATCGATTTTAGCGAAAAACCCAAAGGTGAAGCGTTACGCCAAATGCAAGTTGATACAAGTGTACTGGGATTATCAAAAGAACAAGCCCAGCAACAGCCCTACATCGCTTCAATGGGGATTTATGTTTTTAAAAAAGAGGTTTTGTTCAAGTTGTTGAGAGAAGGTACAGAAAGGACTGATTTTGGCAAAGAAATTATTCCTGATGCCTCTAAAGATTACAACGTTCAAGCTTACCTTTTTGATGACTACTGGGAAGATATTGGAACAATCGAAGCATTTTATCATGCCAATTTAGCCCTAACTCAGCAGCCTCAGCCACCCTTTAGTTTCTACGATGAACACGCACCAATTTATACCCGCGCTCGCTACTTACCTCCAAGTAAACTTTTAGAATGCCAAATCACAGAATCAATTATTGGCGAAGGTTGCATTTTGAAAAATTGCCGCATTCAACATTCAGTTTTGGGAGTGCGATCGCGAATTGAATCTGGTTGTGTGATCGAAGAGTCCCTACTCATGGGTGCAGATTTTTATCAAGCTTTTGTAGAACGCCAATGTAACGTAGAAAAAGGTGACATTCCTGTAGGTATTGGTACTGACTCGATTATTCGCGGTGCGATCATTGATAAAAATGCCAGTATCGGTCACGATGTCAAAATCATCAATAAAGATAACGTGCAAGAAGCTGACCGAGAAAGTCAAGGTTTCTACATCCGTAGTGGCATCGTTGTCGTACTGAAAAATGCTGTAATTCCTGATGGAACCATCATTTAGTCATTAGTCATTAGTCATTAGTCATTAGTCATTAGTCATTAGTCATTAGTCATTGGTTAATACTTACAAGTAACAAATGACAAAGGACAAAGGACAAAGGACAAATAACTAATGACTAAACTCATCTTATTGATTGGTCTTCCAGGTAGCGGGAAGTCAACTTTGGCAAAACAATTACTGACAGAATCCCCTGAAATGGCGCTAATTTCTACCGATGCCATTCGGGGGAAATTGTTCGGTTCCCAAGCTGTTCAAGGGCCGTGGCTACTGATTTGGCGCGAAATTGAACGGCAATTTCAGCAAGCTATTTCCACAACTAATACAGCTATTTTTGATGCCACCAATGCCCAGCGCCGCAATCGTCGTGAAGTCATTGCTTTAGCACGTAACTTGGGCTTTACCGACATTGGGGGAATTTGGGTGGATACACCAGTTTGGTTGTGTTTGGCACGGAATAAAAAGCGATCGCGCCAAGTTCCAGAAGAAATTATTTTGCGGATGCACCGTCAACTCCGGGATGCTCCCCCAAGTCGAGGAGAAGGATTAGACAGCCTGAGCCGCTTATCAGAAAAATCGGAGTACGGGAATTGCGATTCCTTGGTGAGCGAGAACCACACTTGATTTTCTATATTTTTTGTTAATTTAAAATCATATTCTTTTGTTTGGCACTATACCAGGCAAATTAAATATCTCATTTTCAAAAATAAACATAACGGGAATTTCTAATTAGGAGGCTGGTAGATGGCTGCAACCGACTTCAAGGACTATTACGCTATTTTGGGAGTCAGCAAGACTGCCAGTTCAGAAGAAATTAAACAAGCCTTTCGTAAACTAGCCCGCAAATATCACCCTGATGTCAACCCAAACAACAAACAGGCAGAAGCACGCTTCAAAGAAGTTAGCGAAGCCTACGAAGTTGTGTCAGACCCAGATAAACGCAAAAAGTACGACCAATTCGGTCAATATTGGAAACAAGCTGGTGAAGGTTTCCCATCTGGTGGTGCTGCTCCCGATATGGGTAACTTTGACTTCAGTCAATATGGCAATTTTGATGAGTTCATTAATGAGTTGCTAGGACGCTTTGGTGGCCCTCCCCCTCGTGGTGGGGCGCGCCAAAGTCAGGCACGAAGTCACTCTTACCGCACTTCTCCAGGTACCTCAACTCATTTTAGCAGCAGCTTTAACGATTTTGGGTTTCAAGATGGAGGTGCGGGTACTGGGCAGGATAGCGAAGCTGCGATCGCTCTAACTTTTGCTGAAGCATTTAATGGTGTGAAAAAGCGCTTCAGTTTAGGTAATGAAACAATAGATGTCAATATCCCATCTGGAGCTAAAACTGGTACTCGCCTACGGGTGCGGGGCAAAGGTCAGATTAACCCCATGACTCAACAACGGGGAGATTTATACTTAAAAGTCGAACTTCAGCCGCACACCTTCTTCCAAATGGAAGGCGATAACTTGGTATGCGAAGTGCCAATCACACCAGATGAAGCGACTCTGGGAGCGTCTATTGATGTACCCACTCCCGATGGTTCAGTTAATGTCAAACTACCAGCAGGAGTGCGTTCTGGTCAATCTCTACGTTTACGTGGCAAAGGTTGGCCCCTCTCCAAAGGTGGACGCGGCGATCAGTTGGTGAAAGTGGCGATCGTTCCACCAAAAGACCTCAGCCAACAAGAGCGGGAATATTATGAAAAAATCCGGGCTATACGTACTTATAATCCCCGTAGTCATTTGAACCAATTTAGGCTTTAACAAGCAAAAAGAGAATCCCCATAATTGAAAATCTCGTCATTACTCACATTTTGGTGACAGTTAAAGTATTATGATAAACCATATCTTGTCTAAAACTTAAGTTCTGTGGCTTTGAGCTACTGTTCACTCAAGTGGACTTAAATCATGTTCGGATAAGTGTTTAACCGAACTTGAGGTGAATTGTTGTTTAGTCCAGTTAAGAGAACTTGAACTATTAGCCTTGGAATTGTATTTCGAGGCACAATAGCAACTAAGCTAAAGATAAAAAGATGTGGGTAACGACAAATAATAAGAATTAAGGGATTTTTTTGCGATCGCCAAAACAAGTAAAATGCAGAAACGCGAAATTAAGGCATCTCTATTCTATATATATTGGCTAGCAATGTAATTTTTTGTTACTTTGCGATCGACAGTAGACATCTTGTAAAAGTAACTTTTGC
This sequence comes from Nostoc sp. DedQUE04, assembly GCF_034530995.1. Taxonomy (NCBI): domain Bacteria; kingdom Bacillati; phylum Cyanobacteriota; class Cyanophyceae; order Nostocales; family Nostocaceae; genus Nostoc; species Nostoc sp. DedQUE04. The sequence goes on from NZ_JAVRCA010000093.1 coordinate 22,835, forward strand.
TTTCCGGTTGGGGTGCATGTTAAAGGTTAAAGGGTAAGGGGAAATTCCATACTTTTACCCTCGCCCCTTATCCCCAGAGTGGACTCAACCTTCCTATTTTCCCCACTTCTGCAATTTTTTTATATAAAAAAAAATAAAATTTTTATATTGTTAGGACTTACGCAAGTGTCACAAAACAATCGGATTTGTAGTTTGTAATAAGCGGTACCCCTTATTTTGAGGACTAAAGTCCTCTCTGCCAGACGCTACGCGAACACTACGAACTGTCATAAATCTGATGATGAAATTGCGAAAAATAAATCTAAATAATGTTGTTATCTTTTAATTCTTAACTTTTTTGATACCGCATACCTGGTAGTTGCGAAATAAAACCCATAAGTTCCAACTGTAACAAAGCACTGGAAACTGAGCCAGCAGCCATACCGGTTTGTTGGACAATAAAATCGAAGGGTAAAGCATCACTTGCCATCGCATTCATTACTGTTTGCAATTCTGGCGATAAAGTTGGCATTAACTGTTCTGGTGCTGTAGAAGCCTCAATTGCATCAATTTGTGGTATTGCTCCTAGCATTATTAACAGTTCGTCTAGTTCTTTAAGAATGAAAGTTGCTCCCTGACTCAGTAACTTTAAGCATCCTTGGGATGGATAATCGTCAAGTCTTCCAGGTAATGCATAGACATCTCTACCAAATTCATTTGCGTAGGTAGCAGTAATTAAGGCACCAGATTTTAAAGGCGCTTCCATTACTAGGATGGCGCGGCTTAAGCCTGCAATAATCCGGTTGCGACGGGGAAAATGAGTCCGGTCGGGTGGAGTTTTTGTGGGGTACTCACTTACAACTAACCCAGCCGTCAAAATTTGCTTGTACAAATCCCGATTTTTATGCGGATAGATGACATCTACACCAGTTCCCAAAACTGCGATCGTTCGTCCACCTGCTTTCATGGCGGCGATGTGGCTTTCGGTGTCAATTCCCTCTGCCATACCAGAAACGACTGTAAAGCCATTTTTAGCCAAAGCTGTACTAATTTGGCGAGTCCAACGGATACCATATTCTGAAGGTTGGCGGGTTCCAACAATCCCAACCATTGGTTTTTGTCCGAGATTTTCTTGGAGTTCGACTTCACCGCGATAGTACAAAATTGGCGGTGGACTCGGAGTTTCTAGCAGTAAACGGGGATAATCTGCATCTGCTGGCGTCCAGAAATGAGAGTTTTCCTGCTGGTGCTTGGTAAATAGTTGTTCTGGGTGCAAACGCGATCGCTGTTGTACTACTTTTTCTAGTGTCTGAAAACCAAAACCCTCTACTTCTCCTAACTGTACCTTAGTAGCGTTCCAAGCTGTTGCCAGCGTGCCAAAATGCTGTTGTAGCCGTCGCAGTAATACTGGCCCAATTCCCGAAATTTGTGCCCAAGCTAGCCAATATGCGCCTTCTTCTACCACTGTTCTATCCTCACGCCACTGGATTGAGTATTCCCAAATTAGGGTTGGCTGTTGATGGAGTAGGGGCGATACTGTTCGGTTAAGGCAAGAGACGCGATAAATCGCCGTCTCTACAAAGACCTCTTTCCCAATTCCCCTTGACTTTTGACTCTTGACTCTTGACTATTAACTATTGACTATCTATCTTCTTATCTTCTGTGATGAAATATTTCTATCGTCTTTTAATCAGCCTATCTGGGTGCTTAATATTTTTACTGGTGCATAGTAGCCTTGGTTTATTACCTAGTTTGGCAGCCGAAAAAGTTACCGTCAGGTACGGATTGTTTGAGCAATCGATCCCGGTGGCAGATATACGCAACTATGACAAGACACAAAAGGTTTCTGCCGATCTGAAGTCTTTTCTAGATTACCTTAGCGCTAAAGAGAAACAGAAATTTCAAGAAGCCCTTCAGGTGAAAATGTCGCTTGATATTGTGGCTTTAGATAAGTTGATAAACACAGGAATGGGCAAGCAAATTTTATCTTTTGCATCCCAAGCGATCGCTCGTCGCGATCGAGCTAGTATACAAGCACTACGATCGGCTATTATCATCGGAGCAAGATCGCCAGAAGGTCTAGGGATAGCCAGCTTTCTACAAGCTTATCCCAGCGATCGATTAGTTGTTGATGTGTCAAAAATTCAGAAGCTAGTCAGTATGGCAAATTCCTCTGCTAGTTCTGCTGATGCGCCGCCGAAAGATGACGTAAGTTCTTCACCTTTAGGGAAAGTTGCCCTACAATATCAAACACTCGCCGCCCAGGATAAACAGTTCTCAGGTTGCTTATTTGGCGATTCTATTTCGGCTGGACTTGGCAATACCCTTGGGAGTGGTACTTTTAATTTTGGGTTAAATGGTCTGAGTACAATCTCATTACTAGAACAACTGAAAAGTTTAATTCCTACCAAGGTGAAATGCGAAAAAGCCATTATTGCCGTAGGTGGAAATGATGCTTTGTATCAAATCAGTGATGAGTTATTTAGCAAAAATCTCCAAGAAGCGATCGCACTTATCCGCACAATGGGAACTAAAGAGATTTTTTTAATTCCGGCTTTTTATTCGACAGTGGCAGCAAGCTCAGATCCAACAGTAGCAGCCCCACTTAAGAGAGTTGAACAAATTAATGTTCTGATTAATCAAGTGGCTGAAACAGAAAAAGTACCAGTTGCCGCAGCCGGACTAGCACCATTATATGAAAATAATGTTCTTAAAGAAAATTTAACCAGTGATGGCGACCATCTGAATGCAGAGGGTTTGAAAATTTATCGGCAAGCATTATTACAAATCCTGGGTAAGTAGGTCAACCTAATTAATGTGAGTTCGATGAACCTCTCCCGGACAACCTCCCTCTCCCACGGGGAAAGGGAGGAGCAACGAAAAATTAGGGTTTTTGCTTTCCTCTGGGTGTCCAAGAGGGGTTGGGGGAGAGGTCAAAAAAGGGCTTGTCGAACTCACGTTAATTAAACATAAAACGCTCACTAGATAGCTCCCCGATTTATTAAATAAGTTGGGGAATTACGAATTACGAATTACGAATTACGAATTATAACTATTAGGCTTTCCAATTTAAAAACCGTGCATAAAGATAAGCTATACCTTCATCAATAACCATCCGCACGCCTTCGCTAGAATTCCACCATTTGTTTGGATTATAATCTTGTGTTGTCGCAGCAATCACACCAACATTAATTTGAGGGGTAAGTATTTTTTTAAAAAGAAACCAACTCCTACGGGCATGAACGTCCAAGGAAAAAAGATTAATCGATTCTATCTTTAAATTTGAATTGGATAGCCAACGCTCAAATTCAGCAGCAGATGCATAACTACGATCTTTAACCACAAAAGGTGTCGGAACGGCTACTACTTTTTCTGCTTCTAAACCGAGTTTTATGAAGGTGTCAGCTGACACGTCTGCAAAGTTCTTGTATCCAGTAAGATAACTTCCTTTTCCTAATGTACCTCCGGTAGTAATTATTTGATGATAAGAACCGTTTTGAAATTCAGTCAAAGCTTCTTCTATAGCGTAATCTGGTAGCCATCCTTCAACAACTAATACTTCTGCTGATTGGATCGGGGAAGTTACGGCCAGAAATGAGTGTACATGACTAAAAATGAAAAATATTAAATAAACAATCAAAGCGATCGCAATCGCCCACCCTTGAGCCGTAAGTGTCCACATTTCTTGGCGTTTGATTAGTTTGATTTGGGGAAATTTTTGACACCGACGATTTTTTATCCGCATTAAACCTTAGCTAAACGTTGTTCTTTCAAGTAGGTAAACACAGACTTATCTCCAATATCAGCAGGAATTGCTTGGACTGTCTTTCGCAGGGCAAACACTAAAAATAATATTGCCCAAGTTCCTAATAAAATGCTTTCTCCCTGAGTTGGTAAAATTCCTACCAAATGTCCTAACAACAGTAGCGGTACAATTGGGGTTAATACTTTGGTTTCCAGGCGATTGAAGCAAAAAGCCTCTTTAAAATAAATACCTGTTAAAGCTACAAAGATAAAACCAACTCCAAATAAGGTAATTGGCTGATTGTAAATCGCAAGAGCTAAAGGTTCACTACTAGCGATCGCCAGAATCACTGATGCGATACTACCAATCGCCCAAAAAACTTGCAATGCTCGGTGCAGTGATGCCATGTAGATATGGATGGTAAATAAACTTACACCAAGTGCGATGCTAAAACAAGCATATAAAGGTGTCAGTAAAGTTACAACTGTTGGGTTATTGTTGAGTAAAATCAAGGCGCTGCCGATGGCAAAGCTCAGTGCTGCTACCATTAATCCAGCGCGATAGATAATTACGCCAGTGCGATCGCTTTGAGTAATTGTAAATTCCCCAAACTGACCTTGATAAACTTCTGGTGCAGAGAGTGTTTGTGTAGTCATAGCTAAGAATAGAATTATGATTCTCTAGTAGAGTACAACAGGAAATTGCTCAAGGGTTACTTTTATTATTATGAGCAATAAGGCAACTTCATGTCACCATTCCTAAACTTACATCTTTTAGCAGTTGCTTTCTGGAAATTTTTGTCGAATTGGCACTGCCGACGGTAAATGAAAATCTTTGTTTTTAAGTGGTATGTAGTTGCCCACGCTCCATTTTATATCTAGAATTTTCCCCTTTCTTTGCCTTTTCCACAAATTACCAACAGGCACTTTGCAGCCTGGTGATTTTTCACTGTCTTAACTTTAGCAAGATTCACTGGTCTGATTGTCTTAAAAAAACAACACTTCTAACGGATCTTGTAAATCAATCTCTAATTGTGAGTGAGCATCTCCGCAATTAATGGCAATTTCTACCCAACCGTGACTGCCAACTAAAGCTATTATCTCTCCCACTTTCACCTCACTGTAAGTTTCACAGCCTGGTACACTCAATCCTGCAACTTGCACATACCAACTTTTGCCTTGCACGTAACTCGCTGGAATGTTACTCACTAAGTTGCCAAAGTGGTCAATATATTGAATGCAACCCACTACACCAGTGGTTGTCTGCTTGCAGTCGCCTATATCCAGGTTTACCAAACTTCCTAAATCGATTTCTTGCCCTAGCTGTTTGAGGGGGACACCACTTGCAAGATTAGCTGCCACTGGTGCAAAGATATCCCTACCATGAAAAGTCTTGCTTGGTTGAGGAGTGCGCCAATAATTAAGATTTGTAAGTTCGACGGCTGCGATCGCGGGGCTTTGACTGAGTACCCCGCTAAAGATACTATTATCTGGGCCGACCAAAAACCCTTGAGCAAATTCTACTGCGATCGCCCGTCGCTTGCTTCCCACACCTGGATCTACTACTGCCAGATGCACTGTCCCAAGTGGGAAATGGGCATAAGCATTCATCAGGCTAAACCTGGCTGCTTTGATGTCTTGCGGCGGAATTTGGTGGGTTAAATCTACCACCGTCAGTCTGGGGTTGATTTGGGCTATGACTCCCTTGATTATGCCTACATAAACATCGCGATCGCCAAAATCGCTCAGTAAAGTCACGAGTGGTTGTTTATCTATCTGGTTATTAGACATATTTTAGCCAAATTATATAAAAAATATATTTTCTGTAGCAACAGCTACAAAATATGTGTTATGTTAGGAATACAAGACATAAATTGAAAAACTAAAGCAGGTAATCACTATGAGTCAAAATAGACTACAAAGTTTGAGCAAATCACGAGAAACTCACAGAGCGAATATTCAAAAAAGCCTAGAGCATCGCTTGGAAATAGCTAGAGCAAAAGGCGACGAACAGTTAATCCGTCAACTGGAAGCTGAAATGAGGTATTCCAGCTAAATCAAGTTTTCATTGTTCATAGTTTTGTTGTGCAACCCGCTACGGCGGGTTTTTTGTTTTTATATCATGTCCGCCTAATTAGTTATAATTCCCACATCTGTGCAAAAACCAGGAAACCCTCTTTCTCCCTGCCCCCAGCAAGAACTGCTCCCCTGCCGTCTTAATGATAAGTCTTTAACCGGACACGATATTAGAGGGTTTCCTGGCAACAGCTATAAAAGCTTATCATTACCAAATATAAGTATCGATACTGGCTAGACCCCCATCATTGAAGACGTTGACTAAATCATCTTTCCCATCTGCGTTAAAAT